>JAYUAJ010000268.1:0-1729 GCA_043741375.1 Hyphomicrobiaceae bacterium
TTTGCAGCCATCACTCGTACTCGCAGTCCCAAGGGAGACCAGAAATCATCATGACACCGATCGATAAGAAACAGCCGCTAACCAGAGATGAAACCGAGATCTATGCCCTGATCGAGCGCTGGGCCATCGCGATCCGGGATTGCGACAAACCCAATATCCGCGCCGATCACCACGACAACATGCTGACCTTCAATGTCTCGCCGCCTATGTCGGCGCGCGGGATCGAGTCCTACACGGCGACCTGGGATGCCTTTTTTGCCTGGTTCAACAAGCCACTGTCGTTCTATTTTCATGACGTGGACGTGGTGGCGGGCGCCGATGTCGCCTATGCGACGGCGCTGGGCAACTGGGCTGGCCTGGACCCAACGGGAAAACGCCAGGGTTACGCCTTCCGGCTGACCATGGGCCTGCGCAAGTTCGGCAACAAATGGATCGTCATGCACGAGCATCATTCGCTGCCGGTAGGCTAGGCGTTTTCGCGAATTCAGGCCATCTGCGCCAACGCCGCCACGCCTGGCAAGTCTCGACCTTCCAGCCATTCCAGGAACGCTCCCCCGGCGGTGGAGACATACGAAAAATCGTCCGCCACGCCGGCCATGTTCAGGGCGCTGACGGTATCGCCGCCGCCGGCCACCGAGACGAGGCCGCCTGCTTTGGTGAGCTGCGCGACTTGCCTAGCGAGGGCGAACGTGCCGGTCCCGAATGGAGCAATTTCGAACGCGCCGACGGGTCCGTTCCAGAGCGCAGTATGGCAGCCCTGGATGATGCTCGTCATGGCGGCCACCGACTTGGGGCCGATGTCTAGGACCATACCGTCGGCCGGGATATTGGCGTTGTCGCGCGCCTCACTCGCTGCGCCCGCCTTGAACTCCTTGGCCACCACGCCATCGACCGGCAGCACGATTTCGCAGCCGGCGGCCTTGGCGGCGGCCATCACTTCGCCGACGACCTTAGTCTGGTCGGCCTCGGCCAGCGACCTGCCGACGTCCACGCCTTGCGCCTTGAGAAAAGTGTTGGCCATGCCGCCGCCGATGATCAGTTTGTCGACCTTCTTGGAAAGGTTCGTCAGCACCGGGATCTTTGTTGAGATCTTGGCGCCGCCGACGATGGCGACGGTCGGGCGCTTTGGGTTTTCCAAGGCGGCGCGCAGCGCGTTGATCTCGTCCATCATCTGCGGGCCGGCGTAGGCGGGGAGGACGTGCGCGAGACCTTCCGTGGACGCATGAGCGCGGTGGGCGCAGGAGAAGGCGTCGTTGACATAAAGGTCGCCGCATTTGGCGAGTTCCGCAACGAACGCGGGATCGTTCTCTTCCTCGGCGGCATGGAAGCGGGTGTTTTCCAGGACCAGGACCGCTCCGGGCGGGACAGCTTTCGACGCCGCGACGGCCTTCTCGCCGATGCAGTCATCCACGAAGGCCACGGGATGGTGACCGGCGAGTTGCGCCATCAGCGTGGCGACGGGCTTGAGACTCATCTCGGGCACGCGCTTGCCGTCCGGGCGGCCGAAATGCGCAAGCACAATCACGCGCGCGCCGCGATGCGTCAGCATGTGCAGCGTCGGCATGAAGCGTTCGACGCGCGTGGCGTCGGTGATTTTCCCGTTTTTGAACGGCACGTTGAGATCGGCGCGCACGAGGACACGCTTTCCCATGACGTCGGCCGACGCGGCGGGGCGGAGTTTGGAGAGATCGATGTTCATGACTCAGCTTCCCGCTTTTCCGCTCAGTTT
>JAYUAJ010000269.1:0-10004 GCA_043741375.1 Hyphomicrobiaceae bacterium
GAACGACAAGCAGTGGGCACGCATTGTGCCGCATCTGCCGAGTGGCTTGCAGGGACCCGAGCGCGGCGATGATAGGCGCATCATCAGTGGCATCATTCACATGCTGCACTGGGGGCGGTCGCTGGCGTGATTGCCCACGCGACTACGGTCCGTATACGACGATCTACAATCGCTTCAATCGTTGGGCCAAAGCTGATCGGTGGCGGGCCATTTTCGAGGCGCTCGCCAAGCCCGGCAAGGGCGCGATCGTACTTTCGCTCGACAGCACGTCGATCAAAGCTCATCGCAGCGCCTCGGGCGGAAAAGGGGGGAGCACACCCAAGCCATCGGCCCGTCGCGGGGCGGACGCACGACAAAAATCCACGCTCTGACCGATCCGCGCTGCCGCCCGGTCGTTCTTCATCTGACGCCGGGTCAGGATGCCGACATCGCCGCCGCGCCCGATGTTCTTGCGCAAGCACCGCCCATGCGTGTGCTGATCGCCGACAAAGGCTACGACGGCGATGCATTGCGCGCAAAGATCATCAAACTCGGCACGACGCCTGTCATTCCCAACAAAGCCAATCGTGTCGTTCTGCACCCCTTCGACGAGCGCGCTTACAAGGGAGGGAACGTCATCGAACGCAGCTTCTGCCGTCTCAAAGACTTCCGCCGCGTTGCAACGCGCTACGACAAACTGGCCCGGAATTTCATGGCTGGAGTTCAAATCGCCGCCCTCGTCGCCTATTGGCTTAATTGAGTCTGGAGCATAGTACCTTCGGCTCCTCAGGACCGATCTCTGTCGATTTACCTTGCTGTCGGATTCCGGACATAGCCGGCGGCCGTCGAGCGGCGCCGGATTCGGTGGTCCTGACGTCGGCTTCTGGGATCGTGCGCCGTCGGCGTTGGTCCCAGTAATCGCCAGTATGGCTCGGGCGGTGCCCCTGATAGCAGATCAGTGCCCGGTGCTGCTTGGCTGCCAGTTGACCAAGCTGTTCGGGTCTCGGCCTGCGAGGCGCAATTTCACAATCTCTCTCGCTCGCTGGCTGCCGACATCGGCGACGAGATTCCGCCAAGCCGGCGTGTCCGCCAGCATGGCGATTTGGTCGTTCGTCAGTCTGTCCAGCTCTGCATCCGAGTACGGCCTCTTGCTGTCGTTATGTGGGTCGAGCCAGGCCGGTTCGGAACTGTTCGAGGCTTCGTCTTCCATGTCGTGCACAGCTCCTCTGTCGCAAACTCAAGTCGCATGCTGGTGTCGATCAGTGCTCTTGTCGAACTTGCTGTTTGGCCATGGTTTTTCCCAAGGCTGCGATCATGTTGTCAACGATCGGTCGGTGTGATCTGTTATCGACCGTCGAGCATCCGACGTCATGGGCCACTAGCTGCCTTCAGAGCTGCAAGAATCTGCGTACGCCTCTATGAGAAGAGAGATCCAACTAGGCTTGGCGTTTTGCTCCACTTGACCAGCATTGCCCACGGTCTGGTCGTCTGTTCACTAGGACGCGTCACCGCTTAAGCAATTCGCGTGCAATAATATTGCGCTGTATCTGGTTGGTGCCTTCGTAAATCTGCGTGATCTTGGCGTCGCGATAGAGACGTTCGACCTCAATGCCGCGGATGTAGCCCGAGCCGCCGAAGATCTGTACCGCATTGGCCGTAAGCGCAACGGCGCAGTCCGAGGCAAAGCACTTCGCGATGGAGCAGTCCATGGTGGCGGGCAGGCCTTGGTCCATGAGCAGCGCCGCTCGGTGAACGAGCGCGCGAGCGGCCGTGGTATCCTTGGCCATGTCGGCCAGTATCCACTGCAAGCCTTGATTCTCGATAATGGTCTGGCCGAACTGGCTCCGGGTCTTGGCATGGTCGAGGGCGGCTTCGAGACCAGCCTGGGCGATGCCGACGGCGAGCGCCGCGATGCCGATGCGGCCTTTGTCGAGCACACTCATCATGATGTGGAAACCGCGGTTCAGCGGGCCCAGCAACGCGTTACCCGGGAGTTTGACGTGGTCGAACACAAGTGCGCCGCAAGGCGAGGCACACTGGCCCATTTTGTGCTCTTTACGTCCGCGCGCGACACCCTCGGCATCCAGGTCGACCATGAAGATGCTCATACCGCGATGACCGGCCGGAGCATCGGTGCGCGCCAGCACGAAGGCGGTATCGGCGACCGGAGCATTGTGGATCCAAAGCTTGGCGCCGGACAGCCGCCAACCCTCGCCGTCGCGCGTGGCGATGGTCTTGATACCCGAGACGTCCGATCCGGCCTCGGCCTCCGTGATGGCGTAGGCCACCAGCCGCTCGGCTGTGAGCACCGGCGGCAGATGCCGCTCTTGTTGATCTGGCGTCCCGTGGGTGGTCAGCAACGTTGCGACCAGTTCGACCAAACCGCATTGGTCAGCGACAGAGGCGTAGCCGCGCGACAATTCCTCCATGACCAAGGCATAGGCGAACACATCGAGCCCTGCCCCGCCGCGATCTTCAGGGGCAGTGATGCCGAGCAGGCCGAGCTTGCCCATCTCCCGGTAGAGATCGCGGGGAAAGGCCTCGGTGCGGTCGAGCTCGGCGGCCAAGGGGCGTACACGTTGCTCGGCGAAGCGGCGGGCGCTGTCGCGGATCGCCGCGTAGATGTCGGGCGCCAGCTTCGGACTTGGCGTCATCTCAGCTATTCGCAGAGCCATACGACTGACACTCACAAAGTCTTCAACATGCCGCCGTCGATGAAATAGGTCGAACCCACTGAATAGCTCGCTCGCTTGGAGCATAGAAATACAAAGAAATCCGCGATCTCCTCAGGCGAGGCAAAGCGCGCGATCGGAGCATTTTCCTTGGCGAGGTTGTCAATATAGCCCTGCCAGTCGCCGCCCTTGTCGGCTGTCAGTTGCTTGGCTGTCTTGATCCAGTCTGGTGTCAATACGAAACCCGGATTGATGGCGTTGACCCGGATATTTTGCTTGATGACCTCGTTGGCGAGCGTCTTTGAAAACATCACCAGCGCCGCCTTGGTGACATTATAGATGGGTTCGTACCACAAGGGTTGCGCGGCGCAGATCGAGGCATTGTTGAGGATGACGCCGCCGCCGCGTTTCGCCATGCCCGGCACCAGGCAGCGCGACAGACGGATCGCCGCCATCACATGCAAATCCCAATAATACTGCCACTTATCGTCGGTGGCCTCCATGATGGTCTCGTTACTGCCGGTGCCCGCGTTATTGACTAGGATGTCGGCGCCGCCAAAGACGCGTTCGGCCTCGGCGACCAGCTTGGTCACGCCACCGGCGGCCGCCACATCGCATTCAACGGCAAGCGCACGGACCTTGTGTCTGTCAACGATCTGCGACCGCGCTGCTTCAAGTCGCTCGGCATTGCGCGCGGCCAGCACGATATGGCAGCCCTCGGCGGCGAGCCCGTTGGCGACCGCCAGACCAATGCCAACGCTCGCCCCGGTGATGACGGCGACTTTATCTGTGAGACCTAGATCCATGAACGCGCTCCTGCCGGCTATTTCACGATCGGGATTTTCGACCGGTCGATGGTGAGGGCCACGGCGGCTATCAGCACTGCACCGAAAACGATGTTTTGCGCAAAAATGTCGACGCCGAGAAACGTCATGCCGATGCGCACAACCGATATAATCAGCGCTCCAATCAAAGTGCGCCAGATACTGCCGACACCACCGGTAATGGCGGTGCCGCCAACGACCACGGCGGCGATCGAAGGCAGCAGCATTTCGCTTGCCAGCGTCGGCGATCCGCTCGCCAGGCGCCCCGCCAGAATAACTCCCGCCAGCGCCGCGCATGTTCCCGACAAGATGAGCGCGTAGATCTTTTGGCGGTCGACTTTGACGCCGGACGCATAGGCCGCTGGCTCGCCCGCGCCGATCGCAGCGCTGTAGCGGCCGAATCGTGTCTGGCTTTGCAACACATGTGCGATCGCCAGAACGAACAGCCCAATTATGATCACGTTCGATACTCCGAGCCACGATCCCGTTATCCAGTTCTGATAGCCCCGTTCGCTGGTCTCGAGCGTGATCGAGCGTTCCCGCGATATGACGAGGGCCGTGCTGGACAGCACACCGCTCATCGCAAGCGTGGCAATGAAGGACGGAATTTTCAAGCGCACATGGGCAAGGCCCGCTAGCAGTCCGCCGAGGGCACCTAGCACGATCGCGAGCACAAAGGCGCCATAGCCAAGGCGGGACACCGTCAAGGCAACGATGACGCTGGCAAGCGATGCCATCGACTGAATCGAGAGATCGATGCCGCCGATCATGATGACAAACGTAACCCCGGTCGCCAGCACGAACAGGACCGCGGTGTCGCTCGCTAGTTGCAGGAGCGTCGACACTTCCAGAAAACCAGGCTGAAAGACGCCGACCAGGCCGACCAGCAGGACGAGCGTCACCAGCGGCATCCACTGTCGCATCCGGTCCGCGTTTAGTTTTTCGGTTAGCGCCTGCATTCTCGCCTCAGACCATGTGGCCGATGAGATCGACCTGTTGCGGCTTGTGGCCCCGGCTGGCCTCGGTGCGATAGGTCACCTTGCCATCCCGCATGACCAGAACGGTGTGACTGAGCCCAATTGTCTCTTCCAGCGTATCGGACGTCAGAATAACAGCGACGCCTTCGCCGGTGACGGCCCGCACCAGATCGTAGACTTCCTCCTTGGCCCCCACATCGAGGCCCCTGGTCGGATGGTCGAGGATCAGCACGCGGGCCTTAGCGTTCAGCCATTTGGCCAGCACGACCTTTTGCTGGTTGCCGCCTGAAAGGTTGAGGCAGAGCGTCGAGATACTCGGGGTGCGAACCTTGAGCCGCTCGACCCAGCTTGTTGCCAAGTCCCGCTCCTTGCCAGAATCGATCAATCCATGGCGGGTCAGCCCCGCGAGATTCGGCAGGGTAATGTTCGCTGCGACCGACAGGAATAAGACGAGCCCTTCCACCCGTCTTTCGCGTGGGATATAGCCGAGCCCGAGATCGACGGCCTCCGCCGGGCTCGACAAGCGCACCTCGCGGCCGCCGATCAGCAAGCGGCCCTTGTCATGAGGGGTAAAGCCGGCAAGCGTGCGTGTGAGCTCCTCGCGCCCAGATCCGATGACACCGGCAATACCCAATATCTCGCCGGCATGCAGTTTGAAACTCACGTCCTTGTAGGCCGCTCCATGGCCGAGGCCGTCGAGTTCGAGCACTACCTCGTCCATGAACGGCATTTGCTGCGGCTCGCGATAATACTCCGCCTGCAGACTGCGTCCGACCATAAGCCGATGCAAGGCCGTGACATCGACTTCGGCCGATTTCGCTTCCGCGACAACGGCACCGTCCTTCATCACATAGACGCGGTCGGATATTTCAAGCACCTCATCGAGCCGGTGCGACACGAAGATGAAGGACGCTCTCGACTTCAGCGCCCGCACGCGCGCGAACAGAACGTCGATCTCGGCACGCTCGAGCACCGAAGTTGGTTCGTCGAGCAGGATCACCAGTTGGCCCGATGCGTACTCCTCAAGTGTCAAGGCCTTCGCAAGTTCGACCATCTGCCTGCCTGCGAAATCGAGGCTGTCGGCGCGCGCCTGCGGGGCGACCTCGACCTGAACCTTGGCAAGCTGCCGGACGGCGGCAGCGTAAAGCGCGCGCCAATCGATGAGACCGAAGCGCGTGAATTTGCCCTCGTTGCCAAGATAGATATTCTCGCCGACCGTGAGATTGGGCAGCAGCGACTGTTCTTGAAAAACCATCCCAATGCCTTGGCGGTTGGCATCTGCGGTGCTGACGAAGCGCGTCGATTGTCCCGCCAGCTGAATGTCACCTGTATCGGGTTGGTAGACGCCGCTCAGGATCTTCATCAAGGTCGATTTGCCGGCGCCGTTCTCGCCAACCAGGCCGACGACTTCGCCGGGCCTGACTTCGATCGATACGTTCTTGAGGGCGTGCACACCCGGAAATCGCTTGTCAACGCCCACCAGGGCCAAGGCCGGGGCCAGCACTGGCGCTTGTGCGGTTGGGCTCATTTGACGATCCGGAGACGCTTGCGATCGATGGATAGCGCCACGGCGGCGATAATCATGAGACCTTGCACACCGATTTGGACGCTCGGCGGCACGCTCATCAACACCATGCCGTTGTTAAGCACGGCGACGATCAGCACCCCCACCAAGGTCTGCAGCACACCGCCTTCTCCACCGGACAAAGCGGTGCCTCCAACGACCACCGCCGTCACGGTTGCGAACAGGCGGCCGCCGCCAATTTGGGAATTGCCAAGGCCAAGCTGGGCGGCTGCGAGAATGCCGCCAATAGCATAGAAAACTCCGGCAACCGTAAACGTGATGATTCGCACGCGCGCGACCGAAATACCCGAAAGCGCGGCAAGCTCCTCGCCGCCGCCCAGAGCATAGATGTAGCGGCCAAGCCGGGTGTGGCTCTGGATTACATAGGCGATGGCGAGGCAGCTGAGCGCGAGCCACACGCCCCGCGGCAGTCCTAGAAATCGCTCGATGGCAAGTCCCCGCACCAATGCGTCATTGATCCGGATCGCCATGCCGCCGAGCAGTGCGTTGGCGACGCCGACGCCGATAAACCAGGTGCCCAGCGTCGTCATGAAAGACGGGATCTTGAGGTAGACGTGGATGACACCGTTGACACACCCGACCGCCGCGCCCACGGCCAGAACCAGGAGCAACGCGAAGACCCCAAAGTCATTGTCGTTGGCGCCATTGAGAACGAGCATGGAGAGGATGACTGCGCCAAGCGTCAGGACACCCTCGACCGAGAGGTCGATTGAGCCCATCAAAATGATGAAGGTCAGTCCAAGGCCAAGCACCAGCGGGATCATCGCCGTCTGCGTGATGCGGACAAAATTGCCAAGGCTGAGGAAATTGGGGTTGATCACCGAGATGATCGCACACAACAAGATCAGCACGAGGACGGGCGCCCACGACGCCAGGCGCCAGCGGCGGCTGTGCTGCATCGTTCCTGAACCCGAAGCTGCCTGGCTTGCGGATGTTTGCACGGTCATCGCCGCGTCAGCTCCCTCGGTCACCAAGCGCATTCTGGCGTGCCATGCCGCGCGCAGCGGCCGGCCGCATCCGATTCAACTGAGGGCCGGCAGTTCAAAACCATAGAGCAGCGCCATTCCGTCCCTTGCCGAAGAGACGGAACAGCTGCTCCGGCGATCTAGTTGTACTGTATCTGACCTGTTACCCGGCCCCAAACGTCTTTCCAATCGATAGCTGGCTCAGCCTTCACGTTGGTATCATAGAAGGATTGGGCGTTGTCTTTCGTGATGGTGACGCCCTTGCCGTAGAACTCACGGTGCTCTTTCGGCTCCTTCGCGGGATCGAAGCCGCCGGTCTTGGCCGCGTAGCCGATCGACAGACCCATGCCGCCCTGCCAATAGGGGTCCCATGCCACCGTCCCGGTCAGTTCGCCCTTCAGTATGGCCTCGACGGCGAGCTTGATGCCGTCGATGCCGGTAACGGGAACCTTGCCCGCCTTGCCGCCCGCTCGCAGCGCCTCGACGGCCGCCAGCGCCATGTCATCATTGGCCGCCCAGATGCCGGTAATCTGATCGCCGAACTTGGTCAGCCAGGCATTGGTCTTTTCGAGCGCCTCGTTCGCCGACCAGTTGGCCACCTGATAGTCGAGCAGCTTCACGCCGGAATTGGCGGCCAGCGCCTCATCGAGGCCCTTTTTGCGCTCGATCGCCGGCACGTTAGACTCGATGCCGCCAAGCGCGACGATACCGCCCTTGCCGCCCATCGCCATGATCAGCGCATCGGCCATCGCCTTGCCGTAAGGCACGCCGCTGAAAGAGATGTGGGCAACATAATTCGGGTTGAAGTCCCAGGGATGCAGGTCCTTGGGCTTGTTCCATTGGGTGACGACAGTGGCGCCAGCAGCCTTACAGGCCTCCACGATAGGCCGAGCATCCGGGCTGTCATTTGGGTCGACATTGATGACGCAATTGCCGCCCGTTTTGGCCAAGATTGCCTTGATATCGGCGATGCCTTTCTCGCTGTTGCCCTCGGTCACCAAGGTGACGTAATCGGCGCCGACCGATTTGGCGAAGGCCGCGCCACCCTTATTCCAGGTTGCGTGGTAGGGGTTCGACAGCGAGCGGATCGAATTGACCACTGTCGGTTTGTCGGCGGCGAAGGCTCGGCGCGTGATGATGGCAGGGAACGCACCCATGACACCAACGGCGCCGGCGCTCTTCAACAGATCGCGCCGCTTGATATACATACCCGATGACTTAGGATGTCGTGTATTAACCATTGGAACGCATCTCCCAGTGCAAGGCGCCTTGGCCGGAGATACCTTGCGGTTCTTGTTGAGTGAGCTGGGTCACGTGCGGTCGAGAGGTTTGCAGATGGCGATGGCTCGGAGCGAATGGCGACGGAAAATCGCACTCCTACTCAGCCATACGCACGACTTCCTCGATCGTCCAAAATGACCCAACCACTCTCGGCCGCGAACATCGATGCACGGGAGCTGGTACTTGTCAACGCCAGCCGGCGCGGCCTACTGGGCAAGTAAATTTTCGTCTTGGTGTCCGCCGTATCAGTCGCTGTTTCTTGATTTGCAAGTGTGGTTGTCAAACAACTGGCTGAACCTTCGGCAGATGTCCGGTAGTGCCTAACGCGCCAACACTCTATGGCAGCCGTTTTCAGGATCGGACACAGCCTCGTTAAGGGGCCAATTGGGAAAAAAGTCTCTGTGGGTCAATTTCGTCGGACGCTATCAATGTGATGGAAGAAGTGATCCGAGACCCGACGTGGAGTCAAGCGTGTGACGCCAGTCGTGATGCCGTGTAGTCCGCGGTGACAACGGCGATCTGACCAGCGAAAAATCGAACCAACGCGACAGCTTAGATGGCGGAAAACGTCGGCGAGACGGCGAATTCTGCTGGCGCGCAGCGCTTTTGTCAGCCAGTTGATCAACGTCCGTCGTTAGAATTGGATGTGCACGAGACTGGAGGCAGGATGCCCCCCAATGCCAGCAATCGACTTACCCATCTCGGCGTCCCTGTTGCCTTCCACACGCAAATCATGGTGAGGCAGGCGCCGCGATTTCACATCCTGTTTCATCTTGCAATCATACTCGTTTCAATTGCCTCCGCAGTTGCGGCGATGGCGGCGTGGTCGCGATACGTTGCCGCCGCCGCCCAAGACCAAGCCAGCGCGGCGCATGCGCTGCTCTATGACAGCGACATTGGGGCAGAATCGTTTGGCATCCTGTTCACCGTTCTACTTGCGGCTGGCTGGCTATGCGGCGCTATCACATGGAGGCGGGGCCGCGAGAGTGCACGCAATGGCTGGGCTGCCGATCTCATGCACGAACCGGCAAAAAACAAGGCGATTACCGATTGGCTCTGCCGGCAAATGATCCGCCGCTATACAAAACTAGCGCCGACGGCCGATGACTTCTTGGACCGGTTGGGTCGGGGGATCGTGCGTGATTTGAGATTCGCGACCGTCGGCATGCTCGTGTTGCCAGATCGTCGCGCGTGAAAGCCGAAATGCCGCTGAACTCTGGATTGGAGCCGGCCCGGACAATTTCGATCAGTTCGGCCTTTTCCGACGCATCCAGTTTGGCCGGACGCCCGTCACGCGGCTGATCAGCAAGGCCATCTAATCCGTATACGTTGTAGCGCAGGACCTAATCGCGCAAAGTCTGCCGGTCCAGTCCCGCCGAGCGGGCGGCCTCCTGGCGGCTTATGCCGCCAAGCGCATTGGCAATGGCCAGGATGCGCCGAGCGATGCGGGCATCGGTCTCAGCCTTGGCCAGTTTTCGAAGCACCGCCGGTGTGCGGTCGCGACGGATTGTCAGCGCAAGCATTCAGTCCTCCCTCCGAATCACTGAGGAATGGGATCACGATCCAAGGCCGGAAGGAATCGCAACGGCGCTACACGAGTCAGAATATTTGGCCGACGGTATTATACCAGTCCACGAATGCTTTGACTCCGTGGGTCTTTCGCGTCGGCGCAGTTCGTGATTCTCTTGGCTGAGTGATTCGGCAGGAGGGTTCTGATGACG
>JAYUAJ010000270.1:0-1724 GCA_043741375.1 Hyphomicrobiaceae bacterium
GCACGACGCTGGCCGAGCGCATGGACGAGCAGCCAGTTGGCGTGTTGAAACGCGAGGACGCCATCACCTATCTGATGACAGGCAGGCGTGACACACGCCTCTTCGAAACCGTCGAAGCGGAAGCTGCGTCGCTCGCCGATGCGCTCGGTTGCCTGCCGCTGGCTCTGAAGCACGCACGCGGTCATCACAAGCGCTTTGGCACCAAGTTCGCCCCCTACGAAAAGAACCTGCCGAAGTACGTCGCCGACGCTCGTGGTGCCGGCAACGAGCAAACCGTGTTCGCGACGTATGGCGGCAACATCGATGCCGCAATCAGGGACCAGCCGCTGGCCGAAGCCATGGTTGAGCTGTGGGCTTTCCTCGCGCCGGACGCCATCCCCGAGGACCTGGCGCCGGACACCGCCAAGACCGACGACGACCGGGAGGCTGCGATCGGCGCACTGTTCGCCGTTTCCGCATGCGAGCGGACGGAGCGGTGCGAGACTCCGGTCGTCAGTCTGCATCGTCTTGAACAGCTTGTCGTGCGTGAACGTCTCAAGGCCGGCGCAAACGGGGAGACGCGCCACGCGCAAGCTGTTGCCAATGCGATGCGTGTCATGGTCGAAGCATGGCAGGTCACAAATTCTTCAGGCGGGGCAACCGAGGCTGGCCTGGCACGCCGGGCCGTTCTGGCGCCGCACGCCGCCGCTGTGCTCGCGTTCGATCTGCATGGAGGTACAGCGATCCATCAGGCCGCTGCTCTCGCTGATCTGCTCGGGGTCTGGCACCTCGAACGCGGCAATCGTAGTTACGCCCGTGCATTGTTCGGTGGAAACCAGGAACTCATTGAACATTTTGCCAAGGCGCACCCCGACGTGCCGAACTTCCAGCGCAACCTGACCATTACGATTCAGAAGCTGGCGGACATGGACCTCGCCGAGGGCAACCGCAAGGCGGCCCGCGAGGCGTTCAATCGCTCGCTTGGCATCGGAGAGACCCTGGCCAAGGCGCACCCCGACGTGCCGGACTTCCAGCGCAACCTGAGCGTCACTCAAAGCGCGATCGCGGCTGTCGACATTTGCGACGGGGACATCGCAGCGGCGATTACCGGGTACCGGCGGATGCACCAGATAATGCGCACTTTGGCCGACACGGCGGGCGCGGTCCAGCTCTACGAAATCGACATCGCAGAGTACTTATTCTGGCTTGCCCTACTGGAGCCGTCGCAGGTTTTGGGCAGTGGCGATCCCGCGTACTCCGCACTGAGCGATCTCATCCTGGCCGAACGCAGCCAATCGGTCGATGGTCTCCCAAAGCGCATCGCTGCGCTGCGCACCGTTCTCTCGCGCGTTGCCATCACACCGGCTGGGCGCACAGAACTCGTCGCGGCGCAAGCCGGACTGCGTGCACTGGCTGGGTCGAACAAGCTCGATCACTCGGAGAAGGACTGGCTTGCCCTGATCGACGTGGCGCTCGCCGTGCCACCACCCAACCGGCGCAGCTTCTTCAGCCGCTGGCGGCTTACCTAGCAATTTCCGACACCATGGGCGTTGGCTGTATCTGCCCCTATAAACCCTACCGTATATCTGTGTCCCAATAATGCGCTGATGCCTGATTGGCGAGCGCACCAAGGATGGGCTGGCTGCCGCCAAGGCCAAGGGGCGCAAGCCAGGCCGGCCACCTGTCGATCCGGACAAGCGTGATGCTGCGCTCAAGCTCATCGAAGCTGGTCTTTCGCCGACCGA
>JAYUAJ010000271.1:0-4292 GCA_043741375.1 Hyphomicrobiaceae bacterium
ACAGATGCGCGCCGAGGGCGTCACGTTCCATTGCAACGTTCACGTCGGAAAAACCATGTCCGCGCGGGAGCTGGAGGACACGCACGACGCCGTGCTGCTGGCCGGCGGTTCCGAGCAACCGTTCGATCTGTTCGCCAATACGCCCGGCCGCGATCTTGATGGCCTGCACTTCGCCATGACGTTCCTGCCGCAACAGAATAAGCTCAATTCCGGGCTGAAAGTCGCGAAAGCCGAAGAAATTTCCGCCAAGGGCATGCACGTCATCGTCATCGGCGGCGGCGATACCGGATCGGACTGCATTGGCACGTCCATCCGTCAGGGCGCCAAGTCGGTGACGCAGCTGGAGATCATGCCGAGGCCGCCAGAGAAGGAGATGAAGGCGTTGAGCTGGCCGCATTGGCCGATGAAGCTGCGCGTGTCCTCTAGCCAGGCCGAAGGGGCGATCACGGAGTTTTCCATCTCCACCACCGGTTTCAAGGGCAAGGACGGCAAGGTCACGGGGCTCGACTACACCCGCGTCGACAACAACATGCAGCCCGTCCCGGGAACGGCGGGCACGTTGCCGGCTGGCCTCGTCCTGTTCGCCATGGGCTTTGGCGGCCCGATCGAGGGCGATGTCATCAAGGATCTCGCGTTGCCCGTGGTCGCGCGCGGCCGCTTCAAGGGCCTCGACGCCGACGAGCGCAGCTACCAGACCTCGCGTGCAAAAGTGTGGGCGGCGGGCGACATCCGGCGTGGCCAATCGCTGGTGGTCTGGGCCATCCGCGAAGGCCGGCAAGCGGCGCACGAGATCGACAAGGCGCTGATGGGCCGGAGCGATCTGCCGCGCTAACCGTCGGGAGGTTACGCATCTCCACGCATTCCGCTATAGTGCTCGCCTCAACAAACGGAGGCACCCATGCGGCTTGCGCTCATCGGACTGTTCGCGGTGTTCTTTCCCGGCTCGACTCTGGCCGCTGATCAGACGATCAAAGAGCAAAAGCAGGCTGCTCCTGAAATCGCCACGTCGGGGGCAATCAAGCCCCTGGTCATTGCGCAGAAGCACATGGTGGTTGCCGCCAATCCGTATGCGGCTGAAGCGGGGCGCGCGATCTTGCGCCAGGGCGGCAGCGCGGCGGATGCGGCGATCGCGACCCAACTTGTGCTCAATTTGGTCGAACCACAATCTTCCGGCATCGGCGGCGGCGCGTTCATTTTACTGTGGGACGCCAAACAGCACAGCATAGAGACGATCGACGGTCGCGAGACGGCACCGGCGACCGCCAAACCCGAACGCTTTCTGGGCGCCGACGGCAAGCCTCTCGAATTCGACACCGCCGTCAATTCGGGTCTCAGCACCGGAGTCCCGGGCGTTGTCAGCGCGCTGGCATTGGCGCACAAGCAACACGGCAATCTGCCCTGGAGCAAATTGTTCGAACCGGCGATAGCGCTTGCCGAAGGAGGTTTTACGGTCTCTCCCCGCCTTGCCAAACTGTTGGCCGACCAAGGCCCAAATGGCTTTAGCGGCGATGCCAAAGCCCTCTATTTTGACGCTGGCGGCAAATCCCGGATGGCGGGAGAAACGTTAAAGAACCCGGCCTTCGCAGCAACCTTGCGAACGCTCGCTTCGGGTGGCGCCGACGCTTTTTATCAGGGCGACATCGCCAAACAGATCCTGGCAGCGCTCGCCGCGGCGCCGCGTTTGCCGGGAGACATGACGGCGGCAGACCTTTCCAGATACGCCGCCAAGCCACGCGACGCCGTTTGCATTCCCTATCGAGGGTACAAAGTTTGTGGTATGGGCCCGCCATCGTCCGGTGGTACCACGGTCGCCATGGTGCTCGGAATGATCGGAACGATTGCCTCCAAACTGCCCGTTGCCGATCTTAATCCGCATACAGCGATGTCAGCGCTGCTGTCAGTGCCGTCCGATACTGTCAACGGCGCCCTCGCCATCGCCGAGGCGGAAAAGCTCGCCTATGCTGATCGCGACCAGTACATTGCCGATCCGGATTTCGTGCCCCAACCCTCGACGTTGACCGACCCGGGCTATTTGTCCGCGCGCGCTAAGCTGATCGACCTTGAGCATCCTATCGCCAAAGCCACCGCGGGAATGCCTCCTCTGCAGACCGGCATGCTCCTCGGCGCCGACGCCACCAACGAGCACGCCGGTACCAGCCACATCTCCGTCGTTGATGACGCCGGAAACGCCGTCTCCATGACCACCAGCATCGAAACCGCCTTCGGTTCGCGGCTGATGGCCGGCGGCTTCCTGCTCAACAATCAGCTGACGGACTTCTCGTTCACAGCCAAGGATGACAAGGGCTGGCCGATCGCCAACCGGGTTGAGCCGGGGAAGCGCCCGCGCTCGTCCATGGCGCCCGCCATCGTGCTCGGACCGGACGGTAATCTTTTTGCCGTGCTCGGCGCGCCAGGCGGCAGCCGTATCATCCTCTACGATATCAAGACCATCGCCTGCCTGATCGACTGGCATTGCAACGCAGAGGAAGCGGCGGACCTGCCCGGCTTCGGCAGCCGCAACGGACCTTTCGAAGTCGAGCAGGGAACGAGCGCCGAGACGATCCTGGGTCCGCTCGCGGCCGCGCGCGGCGAGACCATCAAGGCAGTCGACATGAACACCGGCGTACACGTTATTGTGCGCCGCGACGGCCACCTGGAGGGTGGCGCCGATCATCGCCGTGAGGGCGTGGCGCTGGGAGACTGAGGTTGGGTTTTCCGATTCCCCTTGGGCCGTCGATGGTCTTATCCTCGGGTGTCCGTTTTGTATCTTGATCCCGGCACCACAGACCGTAGGTGTCCGAAATGTAACTTGCCGCCCGAAAAGCCAATCCATCATATGACGCCGCAACCTTAGCGCGGGTCATCGCCATGAAACGATCAGTCGCCAAATCGCTCGGTGTCTTCGGGCTGCTGGCGTTTTTGGGGGCTGCGCCGGCGCAAGCCGAACGTCTGCGGCTTCCCCAAATCGAAGATTTGGCAACGGCGAAAGAGTGCGGCGCCTGCCATATGGTCTACGCGCCCCAGATGTTGCCGCGACGGTCGTGGGCGGCCATCATGTCTGGCCTCGACAAGCACTTCGGCGAGAATGCTCAGCTGGATGAAGCGGCGCGGACCGATGTCGAAACTTACCTGCTGGCCAACGCCGCCGATTCGCCCGAGCACAAGAACTTCGACTGGCTGATGCGGGGCGTGAAACCTGAGGCGACACCGGCGCGCATCACCGAAATGCCTTGGTGGCTCGGCGCCCACCGCGAGGCCAACGTCAGCAACCTGAGGGCGACCAAGATCAAATTCGCAGGCAACTGCATCGGTTGCCATGTCGGGTCGGACAAGACCATGGTGTTCAACGAACCTGGGGATTGAACTTAGGGGGATGCGTGAGCCTGGTCGCAGCGACTTTCGCGCGGCGAGACATGGTGCTATCAACCGCCATGAATCCACGACATTCCCCAAGCCTCTAGGAGACCGGATCATGGCGAAACGGTTGCGCGCGCTCGATTCCGAAATCGCATTGACCTTCGACGACGTTCTCTTGCGCCCCGGCGCATCAAGCGTGCTGCCCGGCGAGGTGGACACCGGAACCCGCATTACGCGCGATATCAGGCTGAATATTCCGATCTTGTCCTCGGCGATGGACACCGTCACCGAGGCAAGGCTGGCCATATCGATGGCGCAAGCGGGCGGTATTGGTGTCATCCACCGCAACCTACCGCCCGACGTGCAGGCCGCTCAGGTGGCGCAGGTCAAGAAGTTCGAAAGCGGGATGGTGGTCGATCCGGTCACCATCGCGCCAGACGCGACGCTCGCGGAGGCCCTGGCGCTGATGGCGGAACACCGCATCTCGGGCATACCTGTGGTGGAGCCCTCAAAGAGTGGCAAGCGCTTCGGCAAGCTTGCCGGTATCGTAACCAACCGCGACGTGCGGTTTGCCTCCGACCTGACGCAGCCTGTCTCGGAGCTGATGACTCGCAAACTGATCACGGTGAAAGAGGGGGTGAAGGCTGACGAAGCCAAGCGCCTCCTCCATCAACACCGCATCGAAAAGTTGCTGGTGGTGGACGACGACAACCGCTGTGTTGGGCTCATCACGGTCAAGGACATCGAAAAGGCCAAGGCCTATCCGAGCGCCGTGAAGGACGCGCGCGGACGGCTGCGGGTCGCCGCCGCTACGACCGTGGGCGATGAAGGGTTCGCACGCTCGGAACGGCTTATGGACGCCGGGGTCGACCTGCTGGTGGTCGATACGGCACACGGCCACTCCTCGCGCGTGCTGGCGGCCGTGGAGCGCATCC
>JAYUAJ010000272.1:0-4289 GCA_043741375.1 Hyphomicrobiaceae bacterium
AAGCAGGATTCCGGCGCCAATGGTCCCGGCAAGCTGCGGCGTGAGGCCATGATGTGTGACCTCGGTGCCGCCGCGGAAGCCAATGGACATCAGCAGGTAGAGCGAAAGCCGCTTGGCGACAGGCTCAGGCACGGTGAGGTCGGACTTGGCGAAGGCGGCAAAGAGACCGACGACGAAGAACAAGACCATCGGCGAGAGCAAGTTCTGCAAGGCAAGGTCGGCAAGCGTCATGTGGCCCCCAAGGCAAAGAATAGGCTCCGCGGCGGGGTGCCACGATGCTGGCCGACATGACGAGCAACGTCCTAGTGTCAGCGCTTTCGGCGCCAATGTAGGCAAGCCGGATGTGTTGTAAAATTGATAACCTAAAGGTCTATCATTGTGAAAAATGATGCATTAAGAGATCATCATGCCGAAGCCGTTGACCAATCTCGACATCGACCTCGTGCGCACGTTCGCGACCATTGCACGGCTCGGCAGCTTCACGCAGGCTGCAGAGCGGCTGGGGCGCCAGCAGTCGACGATCTCGTTGCAGATCGCGCGGCTCGAAGCGGCGGTCAACACGAGGCTGCTAGAGCGCTCACCGCGCTCGGTAAGCTTGACGACAGAGGGCAAGGTCTTTCTAGACTACGCGCACAGGATGCTCGACCTCAATGATGAGGCCGTGGCGCGATTTGGCGAGCCGATGATGACGGGATTTGTGCGTCTCGGCACGCCGGAGGATTTCGCAACCCGGCATCTGCCCGACGTGCTCGCCCGGTTCTCGCAGGCCTATCCTTCGATCGCACTCGAGGTCACCTGCGATCTGACGCTCAATCTCCTCGATCGCTTCCGATCTGGCGATTTCGACCTGGTGCTGGTGAAGCAGGAGCCGTCGGTGAAAGCCAAGGGCATCCGCGTCTGGCGCGAGCCGCTCGTATGGGTTTCGGGAAACCGGGCTTTCCTGGACCAAGATGGGTCGGTGCCCCTGGTCGTGTCCCCGCCGCCATGCGTCTATCGAAAGCGCGCGACCACGGCGCTGGACAAGGCTAAGATGTCCTGGCGGATTTCCTACACGTGTGGTGCGCTGTCCGGAGCGCTCGCTGCCGTCAAGGCCGGCCTCGGCGTTGCGGTGCTTCCGAAAGACATGGTGCCGAGCGGGCTGCATGTCTCAGATGGCGACAGGTTGCCGGACTTGAAAGACACCGAGATTGCGCTTCTGCACACGAAAGATCTCTCGCTGCCCGCCCAGCGGCTCAAGGATCATATTGTTCGGTCGCTCGGTTAGGCGCCGCGTCTAAATATTCAGGTGGCGATTTCGAGCATGACCTCGTTGCGGCGGAAGAAGGGCAGCGTCCAGGGCGGATTGTAGAAAGCGAGCAGCGGCTCGCCGGTTGTCGTGATGTTGTGCTCCGCCGCGTAGCGGCGCAAATCCTCAGTTCTCTTCAGGATCGCGCCATCGGTTGCAAGACCAGAGAAGGTCAGCACAGCGAAGCGGCGCGCTGATATGGGCTTCAGGCTCACGCGCGCGTCGTCCGGTGCCGGCAGCGTCTCGAGGGTCGACGCTTTCGGCATGATGAAGCGCACTGTCCAGGCATTGCCGGAAACCTGCTGGGTGACCGGCGCGGTCATGGCGATCGTCTGCCGTTGCTGCTGCACCGGCGCGGTCATTGCGATCTTGGCGTTGGGCTTATTGGCACCGAAGATGTAGGCGGCGATCAAACGGAATCCTTCGCTGATGGCAGCTTTGCGCTCACCCTCGACGACGGCCTGGGCCGCGATCATAGGACCATAGGCACGGATCTCGATGCCGCCATTCGACGCTTCAATCTGGTAGTCAGGTTGTTCGACGCGGCTCATGATGGGGCCAGCGGCCGCCGCAGCAACGAGCACGAGCAGGACGATGGCGCCGAGCCAGTAGTAGAGCCGGCGGCGAGTTCTGCCCTGGTTCGTGCCGAATGCTGATTCTGCGCAACTTCCATCCCCAGTCACCATCTGATCCGACGCAGCTATTCACGGTATTTGCTACTCATCCCCTGCCGCCGTGTCCAGTTCAGACCACGGCTACCGGCAGGTCGGCGAGGCCAGTTGCCAAGACCGCAAGGGCGAGAGGGTCCCGCTGATAGTTTTCCGCAAGGATCTGGCGTTCGACACCGCGGTGCCGGACAACGCGGACACGAACGTCGGGATGGCACGCGGCGTGTCCGGAACTGGAAAATGCGGAAGTCACTGACACCACAGCCAATCTAGGCAGCAACTGGCCCGCCTCTGCCAAACGGCCGCGCCGTTTACAACGGTCGATTCTGGGGGCAATGCCGACGCGCGTCGCCAGCACCATGCTCGCGCTTGCCCGGCTCGGTCATCTCACCTCGCCCGACGGCGGCGAAACAGTCGCGCTGAGACGGACGAGTTAGCGGGATCAATTTGGTGGAATCGGACGTGGCCACACCTTTTTCAACAGCGACGGACGGTTCCCTCCCCCCTTGAGCGGGAGGGTTGGGGTGGGGGTGGCCAGCATATGCAATCAGGCAATAGTGGCTCAGCGAGCGCATCGGTGGACGGCGGACGTGTTGCGCCCGTACATTGGCTCCCATGAGCACCATCGTCTGGCTGCGCCAGGATCTCAGGACTGCCGACAATCCGGCCCTCGCGGAGGCGGCCGGGCACGGCCTCGTGCTGCCGGTGTATATTCTCGATGACGTGACGCCGGCTCCGTATCGGCCGCTGGGCGCGGCGGCAGGATGGTGGCTGCACCATAGTCTGGCGGCGCTGCGGGAGCGCCTCGGCGGGCTGCATCTGATGCGCGGCGATCCCAGGGTGTTGCTGCCGGAACTGGCGCGGCGGGTGGGAGCGGCCCGGGTGACGTGGAACCGCTGCTACGAGCCCGGCGCGATCGCGCGCGACAAGCTGGCCAAGGCGGAATTGAAAGAGCAGGGTATTGCGGCCGAGAGCTTCAACGCGGCCCTGCTGAACGAGCCGTGGGAGATCGCGACCGGGTCGGGCGATCCTTACAAGGTCTTCACGCCCTACTGGCGCGCCTGCCAAAAGCGCCCGATGGCGGCACCGGCTGCTGCGCCGCGGCTGAAGCTGTCGAGGCTGCCTACGGGCGGCCTGCCGTTGAGCGACCTCGGGCTGTTGCCGTCGCATCCTGATTGGGCGGCCGGTTGGCATGAGCACTGGCAGCCCGGGGAAGCGGGAGCGGCCGAGCGCCTGGAGGCGTTCCTCAACCAGGGACTGGCTGGCTATGCCAACTTGCGCGACCGTCCCGATCTGCCGCACGGGTCGCGCCTCTCGCCGCATCTGCATTGGGGCGAGCTGTCGCCGCGTCAGGTGTTGGCAAGGCTCGCTCTGGCGGTGGCGGAGACGCCGTCGCTGCAGCGCGATGCCGATAAATTCGCCACCGAGGTGGGCTGGCGCGAATTTGCGCACCACCTGCTGTTTCATTTCCCGCAATTGCCGGAACGCAATCTGCGCCGCGCCTTCGATGCTTATCCTTGGCGCAACGACGCGGGTCTGTTGGCGGCCTGGCAGCGCGGCAGGACGGGCTATCCGATGGTGGATGCCGGGATGCGCGAGCTGTGGGCGACCGGCTTCATGCACAACCGTGTGCGCATGATCGCGGCTAGCTTTCTGATCAAGCACCTGCGCGCGGATTGGCGCCTGGGGGAGGCTTGGTTCTGGGACACGCTGGTCGATGCCGATCTCGCCAACAATGTCGCCGGCTGGCAATGGGTCGCCGGCAGCGGAGCAGATGCCGCGCCGTATTTCCGCATCTTCAATCCGATGACGCAGGGCGCGTCGTTCGATCCGGACGGTGCCTATGTCCGGCGCTGGTGTCCGGAGCTGGCCCGGCTGCCAAATGTCCATCTGCATGCGCCGTTTAACGCCCCGCCGGCGGTTCTGACGTTGGCAGGCATCGAATTGGGCGTCAGCTACCCGTATCCGGTGGTGGATCATATGCAAGCGAGGCAGGCCGCGCTCGAAGGCTACCAGGCTGTCAAGGCCGCGCAGGATGCCAAGCTGGCTGGTTGATGCGCATTGCGCCACATCTGCATTCCTGATGTGGAAGAGGCCAGGAAGCGCGACGAGATGTTCCTGTCTGGTAACGCGCCGAAGCCCGCGCCGTTTCCGATCCTGACCGATGGGCTGCTCAACCGCGCTGCCGATGGCGCGCCGGCGGCGCCCGCCGGACAGCTCTCGCCACACGGCCTCGTGCCGACCGAGTTCGGTGTCGCGCGTTTTGATGAGGTGGTTGGTCTAGGCTTCGTGCTGGTGTTGGCGCCCGGCATCTCGCCGGCCCAGCTGTCAAAGGC
>JAYUAJ010000273.1:0-4278 GCA_043741375.1 Hyphomicrobiaceae bacterium
ATTCTCCGGAGGATAGACAACATCTATACCGCCGGCGATCACTGCGATGGTGCCAGTTGGCAGCGCCGCTTCGTGTGCTGCCGTATCAATGCCGCGGGCTAGGCCGGATGTGATGACCACACCGCCCGCCCCCAGGTTCGACGCAATCTGATACGTGATCTTGCGCCCGGCTGCCGATGCATCGCGGGCACCGACCATGGCCACCACCGGCTTTTCCAGCAGTTCCGGCCGGCCGCGCATATAGACGAGCGGGGGCGGCGCCTCGATCACTGCCAATAGCGGCGGATAGCCAAGCTCATCGAGCGCGATCAGCGTCGCCTTGGCCTTGGCGGCCAGCGCGCCAACTCCTGCTCAGCCTCAGCTGCCGGGCAGATGTACAATGGCCGCACCCGCCCACCGCGCCGCGAGAGCTCGGGCAGCGCCTCCAAAGCTTCCGCCGCACCGCCATAGTGGTTCAGCATCTCGCGGAACGTGACCGGTCCGACGTTTTCGGAGCGGATCAACCGCAGCCAAGCAAGGCGTTGCGCCCCGGTCAGATTGCGCCTCGGCCGCGGGACGGGAATGGTCCTTGCGATCACTTCTTGGCGCCGATTTTCGGCTCCGTCCCCGCCATCAGCCGCTCGATGTTCGCGCGGTGCTTGAAAATCAGCAGGCCGCTCATTGCCAGGAGAATGACCGCGCCAGGTATTTGCCAGATCAACATCGCGAGCGGCGCCAACACGCTGGCCAGCAGTGCCGAAGCCGAGGAGTAGCGCGTGAGATAAGCCGTGATGAGCCAGAAGGCGATGAACAACACTCCGGCCGGCCAATAGACGCCAAGCAGCACGCCGATGTAGGTCGCAACGCCCTTGCCGCCCTTGAAACCGAGCCAGACCGGGAAAATGTGGCCGAGGAAAGCCGCCAGGCCGCCGAAGACGGCGACAACCGAAGAAAGATCGCCCGAAGCAGGCGCCAGATAGCGCGCGATCAGCACCGCCGCGGTGCCCTTCAATCCATCCAGCAGCAGCGTCAGAGCCGCCAGCCCCTTGTGGCCGGTGCGAAGCACATTGGTCGCCCCGATGTTGCCCGAGCCGATCTCGCGGATGTCGCCAAGCCCGGCCAATCGCGTCAGGATCAATCCAAACGGGATCGAGCCAAGGGAATACCCGATCAGCAGCACAATGAGCAATTGCATGGGGCGCACCTGTTAGCACTGCAGACGGACGTAAGAGCCTACCCCTCCGCGAACGGATAAACCAGCTTACCACCGACGATGGTCTGGCGCACGATACCCTGCAGCCGCGCCTCATCGAACGGCGTGTTGCGTGAGCGGGAATGCATGCGCGCCTTGTCGACGATGAAGGGTGATTCCATGTCCAGCACCACGACATCAGCCGGCGCGCCCTTAGCCAGGCGCCCGCCGGGCAACCCGAGGATGCGGGCCGGATTGATGGTCAAAGCAGCCAGCAGCCGGATTAGCCCGATCTCGCCGTTCAGGTGTAGCCTGAGGGCCGTCGGCAACAGCGTTTCCAGGCCAATCGCGCCATAGGCTGCCTCGGCGAACGGCCGCCGCTTGCCGTCCGTGCCCTGCGGATCATGGCTCGAGACAATCACGTCGAGGCTGCCGTCGGCAATGCCCGCCACCATAGCGCGCCGGTCGTCTTCGCTGCGCAGCGGCGGGCGGAGTTTGAAGTAGGTCCGGTAGGAGCCGATATCGTTCTCGTTCAGCGCCACGTGATTGATCGTTACGCCCGCGGTCACATGCAGCGCCTTTGCCTTTGCTGCCCGAATGGCATCGAGTGCCTGCCCGGTGGACAGCTGCGCGGCGTGGTAGCGGCCGCCGGTCAGTTCGACGAGGCGCAGATCGCGTTCCAACGCAATGACTTCGGCCGTCCCAGGCGATCCGGGCAACCCGAGCCGGGCAGCAACCTCGCCCTCGTTCATCACGCCGGCACCCGCCAGGGGTTCGTCTTCGGTCGCCGACAGCACCAGTGTCTCGAAATCGCGCGCATAGGTCAGCGCCCGCCGCATCACGCCGGCGTCCGCCACGCTGCGCCGACCGTTGGAGAAACCGATGGCGCCAGCGCTTTTCAAGAGGCCGATTTCGGACATCTGCTTTCCCTCCAGCCCCTTGGTGAGCGCCGCCAGGGTGTGCACGTTGACGATCGCGGTATCGCGCGCGCGCCGCTGCACGAAATCGACCAGCGCCATGTCGTCGATGATGGGATCGGTGTTGGGCATGCAGACAATGGTGGTCACACCGCCGGCAGCAGCCGCCCGGCTGGCCGAAGCGAGCGTTTCGCGATGTTCGAGACCCGGCTCCCCGATGAACACCTGCATGTCAATGAGGCCGGGGATGACAAGATGCCCCTTGGCGTCGATTACCGTGGCCCCGGCCGGGGCGTTGCGGCGCAGATGCGGGCCAAGATCGGCAATCAGTCCCTCCTCGATCAGCAACCCACCCGGTTGGTCGCGGGACGTCGCGGGGTCGATCAGCCGTGCATTTATGATCACCGTCGCCGGCTTATCTGAGACGCGGCGTGGGGGTTTGGGTTGGGAAGGCATGTGGGGGGCGGCTTTCGGTCGATGGAGGCTAAACGTGCCGATTTGGTAGCATAGCGTGCCCGGTTGATCGATGGGCAATGGACGCAAGCGAACCGCACAAGCGCGCCTGCGACGCTTCGCCGGGACGCCGAATCATCAATATCGGTATTGCCTACGCTGTCAGATTTCCTGCCCCTCGAGCCTTGCGCCGGGCCAATTCCGATTGCCAATGAGTGGACATAGCGATGCAGATTCTCTTCGTGCATCAGAACTTTCCGGCGCAGTACCAGCATGTGGCCCCGGCGCTGCAGGAGCGCGGTCATCAGGTGCGCGCGATTACCGATGTGGTGAACGGCAAGCCGGAGTTGGTACCGCTCAACCGCTATACCAACACCATCAAGCCGCCCGCAGGTCTAATCTCGCTGGCGACGCAGTTTGCCGAGCATGTCGCGCGCGGCCAGACCGTGGCGCAGCTCGCCGGTAAAATGAAAGCGGAGGGTTACACCCCGGACCTGATCTGCGGCCATTTGGGTTGGGGCGAGACCCTGTTCCTGAAGGACGTCTGGCCCGACACCAAGCTGCTGGTGCACGCTGAATTCTACTATCAGGCGCGCGGCGCCGACGTCGGCTTCGACCGCGAAGTCTACCCGAACTCGCTCAATGCCGATATCCGGGTGCGGGCGCGCACGGCCTCACTGCAGCTGGCCATGAGCACGGCTGACCGTGCCCAGACCGCGACGCACTTCCAGGCCTCGGTGTTTCCACTGGAGCTGCGCAAGAAAATCCACGTCGTGCACGAGGGTATCAACACCGATGTCTGCGTCCCCGATGCATCGGCCGTCATTCAGCTGCGCAACGGCACCATCACCCTGAAACCGGGCGATGAGGTGATTACTTTTGTGAATCGCAATCTGGAGCCCTATCGCGGCTATCACATTTTTATGCGCGCGCTGCCGGACATTCTGGCGGCACGGCCAAAGGCGCGCGTGATCATCGTTGGCGGCGAGGAGGCGAGTTACGGCGGCATGCCCGATCCGGCAATCGGGCCGAGCTGGCGCGAGATCTATTTCCGCGAAGTCCGCGACCGGCTGGACATGAACCGCGTGCACTTTGTCGGAAAGATACCGTACCCGACCTTTCTGCAGTTGATGCAGGTCTCAGCCGCCCACGCCTACCTGACCTATCCGTTCGTCCTGTCCTGGTCGATGTTGGAAGCCATGAGCTGCGGCGCGCTGGTGATCGGCTCACGCACGGCGCCCGTGGAAGAGGCGATCACGGACGGCGAAACCGGCGTGCTGGTGGATTTCTTCGACGTCGCTGGCTGGTCCAAGGCTATCGTGGACGCGCTGGCGCATCCCGAGCGCTACAGGGCGATGCGGGCGGCCGCTCGGCTGTCGGTGGTGGAGCGGTATGATCTGAAGAGTATCGCGCTGCCGCAGCAGGTGGCGCTGGTGGAAGATATGCTGGGGTAGGCGCGGGCTCTGCCCGTTTGCTGTTAGATCAAACTAGGATTGTCGCTCAAAAATCGTGCGAACGTCTTCCTCTACCGTAATCATGCGTTCTTCGTAGCCGCTCACAACGCTTCGAAAAATCACCAGCATCGCAGCGCCATCTTTTCGCTACTTTACGACGACGTCATCCACGCGAACCAAACGACCCTCAACGCGGGCTAGACGCTCGTCCACATTGGTGAGACGCTCCTCTACGCGGACTAGGCGCGGTTTCATATCGGCGATGTCGGCCTGGATCCGTTTC
>JAYUAJ010000274.1:0-1706 GCA_043741375.1 Hyphomicrobiaceae bacterium
ACGCGCTGATCGGGGCTGGCTATGGCTCGGCTGGCGAGCGCTGCATGGCGATCTCGGTCGCCGTTCCGGTGGGCGACAAGACGGCGGACGCGTTGCTCAAGGTGCTCATCCCCAAGATCGAGGGCCTCAAGATCGGCCCCTCGACCTCCATGGACGCCGATATGGGCCCACTGGTGACAAAAGCGCATCTCGACAAGGTGCGCGGCTACGTCGAACTTGGCATCCAAGAAGGGGCGGAACTGAAGGTCGACGGCCGCGGCTTCAAGATGCAGGGCTACGAGAACGGCTTCTACATGGGTGGCTGCCTGTTCGACCACGTGACGCCGGAGATGCGGATCTACAAGGAAGAGATCTTCGGCCCGGTGCTCGCCGTCGTGCGCGCCAAGGACTATGCCGACGCGCTGCGCCTGCCGTCCGAGCACGCCTACGGCAATGGCGTCGCGATCTTCACCCGCGACGGCGATGCCGCCCGCGATTTTGCCTCGCGCGTCAACGTCGGCATGGTCGGCATCAATGTGCCGATCCCCGTGCCGCTCGCCTATCACACCTTCGGTGGCTGGAAGAAGTCGGGCTTCGGCGACTTGAACCAGCACGGACCCGACAGCATCCGGTTCTACACCAAGACCAAGACCGTCACCGCCCGCTGGCCGTCGGGCATCAAGGAAGGCGCCGAATACGTCATCCCGACGATGAAGTAGGGCTCAATGGCAACAGCGGAATGACGGGTTCATGGTGGCACTGATCCCATGATCCGCCATTCAAGGCTCCCCCCATTTTGTCGCCGGGCGCGGCTCGGCAAAAGGGGGGAGGAACTGGACCTCAGTGTGCCACCAGCTTGCGGTAGAGGTGCCACGTCGCGTGGCCGAGGACGGGAACGGCAACGATGTGGCCCAGGAACAGTGGGATGGAGGCGAGCAGCAGCGAGCCGGCCACGATGAGACCCCAGCAGGCCATCGGGATCGGGTTGGCGAGGACCGTGCGCACCGACGTGATGACGGCGGCGCTCAGTCCGACGTTGCGGTCGAGCAGTATTGGGAACGAAACGACGCTGACCGAGAGCACGAGCACGGCAAAAACGAAACCGACGGCGATACCCATGAGCGCCATGGCCCAACCGGCGCGCGTCGTGAAAACATCTCTCAGGAACGCGGCCGCCGAAGTTGGCGGCTGCCCGAGGAACGCGGTATAGATGTTCTGCGCGGCGGCCAGCCAGAGCAGGAATATGGCCAACAATGCAAGCCCGAGAACCGCGATGGAACCAAAAGCCGGCGATCTGACGACATCGAAAGCGTCCGCCCAACTCGGGTTTTTGCCCAGTTCGCGCTGGCGGCTCATTTCGTAGAGGCCCACGGCCGCGACCGGTCCGATCAGTGCAAAACCCGACACGAGCGGGAACAGCAGCGGCAACATCTCGTAATTGGATACCATCCACCAAAGGGTAAGGCCAGCGATCGGATAGATGACCGACAAAACTAGAACGTCGGTCCGGCAGGCCTTGAAATCATCGATGCCTTTGGCGATTGCGTCGCGCAGATCGGCGACCGAGATCCGGTTGATCGCCGGAAGCCGGGCCTCGGCTTCGCTCCCGGCCAAGGACTGCGTAATCGACGCCGTGTGATGCGTCGCTTGCCTCAGAAAGTCCAGGATCCACTCGATCGGATTGCGGATGGCGGTCATTTTGAAAACCTCGTCAGGTTGCGTTTGGC
>JAYUAJ010000275.1:0-4263 GCA_043741375.1 Hyphomicrobiaceae bacterium
TGGTCGACTTCGCCAACATGCTGGGCGCCGTAGCGCTCTCGCTAGCACGTGTCATCGTCCGCCCGCACCGTTTCCGCCTAGCCTCGGCCGTGCACCAGCTTGATCGCGTCGGCTGGCAGGCCGTCCCGATTATCGCGCTGATCACGCTGCTGATCGGCGGCATCATCGCGCAACAGGGCTTTTTCCATTTCCGCCGCTTTGGCGCTGAGATTTATGCCGTCGATATGATGGGCATTCTGGTGCTGCGCGAGATCGGCGTGCTGATAGTGGCCATCATGGTGGCAGGCCGGTCTGGAAGTTCGTATACGGCTGAATTGGGTTCCATGAAGATGCGTGAGGAGATCGACGCGCTCTCGACCATGGGCCTCGATCCCATCGAGGTGCTGGTGCTGCCGCGCGTGACGGCGCTCGTTCTGGCGCTGCCGATGCTGACCTTTCTGGGTATGATGGCCGCGCTGGTCGGCGGCGGACTGATGGCGATCACCTATGGCGACATGAGTCTCCAAGCCTTCATCTATCGCATGCAGGATTCCATCACGACCACGCATTTCCAGGTCGGCATGATAAAAGCGCCCTTCATGGCGCTGGCGATCGGTGTGGTGGCGGCCATGGAGGGACTGAAAGTTGGCGGCAGCGCGGAGTCGCTGGGCCTGCGCACCACAGCCTCGGTGGTGAAGTCGATCTTCCTGGTCATCGTGCTTGACGGCATGTTCGCAGTGTTCTTCGCCTCGATCGGGATGTGACGGACATGCTGGGCGCGCCGATCATCAGCATCCGGGACCTGACGGTCGGGTTTGGCCGCAAACCGGTGCTGGCCAACCTGGACCTCGATGTCATGGCGGGCGAGATCCTGGGCGTTGTCGGAGGATCTGGAGCCGGAAAATCTGTGCTGCTGCGCACGATTATCGGGCTTATCCGTCCGCGCACCGGACATATACAAGTCCTCGGTACGGAGCTGACCGGCGCATCCCCTGACACCCGCCGGACCATCGAGCGCCGCTGGGGAGTCCTGTTCCAGCATGGCGCCCTGTTCTCGGCGTTGACCGCGCTGCAGAACGTGCAGTTTCCGATGCGTGAGTTTCTCGATCTGTCCGACCGGATGCTTACGGAGATGGCGGTTGCCAAGCTTGAGATGGTCGGGCTCTCGGCCGACGATGGCAACAAGTTGCCGTCAGAGCTGTCGGGAGGCATGACCAAGCGTGTCGCGCTCGCCCGTTCGCTGGCGCTCGATCCCGAAATCGTGTTTCTCGACGAGCCCACGTCGGGCCTCGACCCCATATCCGCTGGCGCGTTCGACGAGTTGATCCGGACGTTGCAACAGACCTTGGGTCTGACGGTCTACATGGTCACTCACGACCAGGACAGTCTAGCCGCCGTGTGCGACCGCATCGCCGCGCTGGCCGATGGCAAAGTGGTGGCGCAAGGCTCATTCATGGCCCTGCAGGCAAGTACCCATCCCTGGGTGCGCGCCTACATGCAGGGACGACGGGCGAGACAGTTTGGGAGAGGGGCATAGGACGGCCATGGAAATTCGCGCACGCTATCTCACCATCGGTCTGTTCACGCTCGCTGTTATCGCGGCGGGATTCACATTTGTTTACTGGCTGAACAATTCCGGCGGCATTGGGCGGCGAGATCACTACAACGTATTCTTTAGAGGGTCGGTGGCGGGCCTCACCACCGGCTCGCCGGTGACCTTCAATGGTGTCCGGCTGGGCGAAGTCACCTCTGTCGGCCTCTCAAGCGCCGATCCGCGCCAGGTTCAGGTCGGCATTGGCGTCGCCTCGGGAACGCCCTTGAACACGCAAACCAAAGTCACGCTGGATTTCCAGGGTCTTACGGGCGCGGCGACTGTGGCCTTGGCAGGCGGCGATCCCAATGCGGCGCCGTTGCAGCCCAATCGTCCGGGTGACCTGCCATTCCTGGAAGCCAATGCCGACGCCTCCTTGTCCATGACCCAATCGGTGCGCGCGGCGCTGACGAAATTGGACGGTATGCTGACAGATAATGCCGATCCGTTAAAGAGCACCATCTCGAACCTCAACAGCTTCACAACGGCGCTTGCGCGCAATTCGGACCGCGTCGACGGCATCCTGTCCGGGCTTGAGCGCATGACGGGCGGCGCCGGCAAGAAGGCTGGTGGCGCGGTTGTCGATCTCACCCCACCCAAGACGCTGAGCCTGGTCGCCAAAGTTCCGGCCGGCCAGATCGCCGTCCCCGAACCAAGCGCGTTGGGCGCGCTCGATTCCGACAAGTTGTCGCTCGATCCAGCAGCGCCGGACGCGTTGCAGGCCGCGTGGGCGGACGCGCTGCCCAAGCTGATGCAGGCTCGCCTAGTGCAGTCGTTCGAGAACGCTGGCCTGTTTGGCTCGGTGGTGCGCGGCGATGGCTCGACGTCGGATTACCTATTGCAGAGCGACCTGCGCTCGTTCGGCATCGCCAACGATGGCGGGCCGGCCGCCGAACTTGAATTGGGCGTGAAGCTGCTGAACGCCAAGGGTCGCGTGCTGGCCGGCCGGATCTTCAAGGCCAAGGTGCCGCTGTCTTCGGGTGACGCAAAGGTTGCCGCTGCCGGGCTGAACGAAGCCTTCGGCCGCGCCACCCAGGAGCTGATCGGCTGGACCGTCGGCGTCGTCTCCGCCCTGCCCCCACCCAAGGTCGACGACGCGGCAGCGCCATGATCCGTTTGCTAACTTGAGTCCACCATGACCAAACGCCCAAACATTCTCTTGCTGATGCTCGATCAGCTGGCGCCCCAGTCGCTTCCTGACTACGGCCATAAGCTGGTGCAAACGCCGCATATTTCGGCCCTGGCCGACCAGGGGGCGGTGTTCGAGAATTTCTACTGCAACTCGGCCCTGTGCGGACCGTCGCGCATGTCCTTCATGACCGGGCAGGCCAACCACAAGATCGGCGGCTACGACAACGCCACCGAGTTCAAATCCTCGATCCCGACCTTCGCCCATCATCTCCGGCTCGGCGGTTATCGCACCTGTCTTGCCGGCAAGATGCATTTCGTCGGCGCCGATCAGCTGCATGGCTTTGAGGAGCGCATCACCACCGACATGTATCCCGGTGACTTCGGCTGGACGCCGACCTGGGATGATCCGGCTAAGGTGCACTGGTGGTTCCACACTATGCTGTCGGTCACCGAGGCCGGCCCCTACGACCGCACGCTGGAGATCGACTACGACGAGGAGGTGGCGCAAAAATCCGCGCGCTGGCTGTGGGATGCGGGGCGCTCGACCGATGAGCGGCCCCTCATGATGTGCGTTTCTCTCATGCACCCGCACGACCCCTATATGGCGCCGCGCGCCCTCTGGGACCGCTATCGCGACGACGATGTCGACATGCCGGTTACGCCCTACGTAGCGCCGGAAAAGCGCGATCCGTTCGCCAAGCGCATGTGGGACATGTACGACCGCGGCGACTATCAGGTGACGGAGCAGCACATCCGCACGGCGCGGCACGGCTATTACTCCATGATCAGCTATGCCGACCAGCTCATTGGCGATGTGCTGGAGCCGATGAAGCGAACGGGGCTGCTCGACAACACCATCGTCATGGTCACGGCCGACCACGGCGATATGCTGGGCGAGCGCGGTCTGTGGTTCAAGATGGTGTTCAACGAGCGATCCATCCGTGTGCCCCTGATCGTGAAGATGCCGGGTGAGTCCAAAGCTAGGCGCGTCAGCCAGAACGCCTCGCTGATCGACATCATGCCGACGCTGATCGATATTGCCGGTGCGGCTGCGCGCGCTCCGGCTACACCGCTGGTTGGCGCCAGTCTGATGCCGCTGACGCAGGGCGACATGCCTAAGGGCTGGTCAGATACAGTTTACGGAGAATATCTGGCGGAGGGAACAACCGAGCCGGTGTTTATGATCAAGCGAGGCGCGCTGAAGCTGATCGTCGCCAAGAACGACCCCGTGCAACTGTTCGATACGGCCAAGGACCCGCACGAACTCACCAACCTTGCTGACGATCCCGCGCATGCGAAAGCGCTGAAAGCCATGACCTCCGAAGCATCCAAACGCTGGGACAGCGACGTCATCCGCGCCGATGTGGTCGCATCGCAGCACGCCAGGCTCCTGGTCCAGGACGCCCTCGTCACCGGCCGCATCAACCCCTGGGATTGGGAACCACGCACCGACGCCTCGCGCACATATAACCGCAATTACGGCGGTGAGCTTTACGACACCGACCGCCGCGCCCGCGTTCCCTACCGCAATGAACCCGCCAAGGACGGCTTGACAAAAAGCG
>JAYUAJ010000276.1:0-9876 GCA_043741375.1 Hyphomicrobiaceae bacterium
GGGGAGGGTTGGGGTGGGGGGTACCTTGCGGCCTCGCGTTGCCGACGTTGACCGCGTATTGCACGCCGAGCGGCTTGACGAATCACGCGGCAAACGTACGTACGCAGCGCGGCTGGCCGATCTGCCGCAGGGCGCCATGATAGCGACGGCCTCGGGCCCAAAGCTCTATTGGAACGGTGCACTGTTGCCCTGGATGCCATCAGGCTACGGAGCACCAGTAAAGGCAAAACCCAACGCCACCGTCGAGGTCCTCACCCCGCCCAGCATCGTCGCCATCCTGGCGGCCGGTTACGTCCCGCTCCTACACCCGAGTGCGCGCTCGATGTCGACCGCCAAATCCTGATAGGCCTCTAGCCCGACGGACAGTCGCACCAGCGATGGCCCGATGCCGAGTTCAGCCCGGGCGACCGGTGTCAGGCGCTGATGGGTGGTGGTGGCGGGATGCGTGATGAGGCTCTTAGCGTCGCCAAGATTGTTGGAAATCTTGATGATTTTCAGAGCGTTGAGAAAGCGAAACGTCTCGGCCTTGCCGCCAGCAATTTCGAACGACAGCATGTTGCTGCCGCCGCCCATCTGACGCTGATAGAGTTCGCGCTGTTCGAAATCGGGACGGCCGGGATAGAGCACGCGGCTAATGCCATCGAGCCCGGCCAGATGATCGGCCAGGCGTCCCGCCGTCTCGGTTTGCGCGCGCACGCGAATGGGCAGCGTCTCCAGACCCTTTAGCAGCACCCAGGCATTGAACGGGCTCATGCTCGGCCCGGTCTGGCGCAGAAACACCTGCAGATGTTTGTCGAGATACTCCTTCGAGCCCAGCACCACGCCACCCAGGCAGCGCCCTTGTCCATCAATGTGCTTGGTGGCCGAGTAGACAACCACGTCGGCGCCAAGCTGGAGCGGGCGCTGCAGCATCGGCGTCGCAAAGACATTGTCGACCACCACCAGCGCGCCCGAGGCCCTGCCAATTTTCGCGATCGCCGCGATATCGACCAGTTCCAGAGTTGGGTTGGTCGGGGTTTCGAAGAAGAATGCCCTGGTGTTCGGCCGAACCGCTTTTTCCCAGGCGGAGAGATCGCGGCCATCGACCAACGTGAAGCCGATGCCGAAGCGCGGACAAAGATCCTCGACGATATAACGGCAGGAGCCGAACAACGCCTTGGCCGCAACCACGTGATCGCCAGCCTTCAGGTAGCACAGCAGCGACGCCGTCACCGCCGCCATGCCGGTGGCCGTCGCGCGCGCAGCCTCGGCCCCTTCCAAGAGGCGGATACGCTCCTCGAACATGGTCACGGTGGGATTGCCAAAGCGGCTGTACTGGTAGCCGGGGCTCTCGCCCAGGAAGCGGGCCTCTGCCTCTTCGGCGCTGGCGTAGACATAGCCCTGCGTCAGAAACAGCGCTTCCGACGTTTCGCCGAATTGCGAGCGCAGAGCGCCACCGTGCACAAGCAGGGTTTCCGGCTGCAACTGCGGCTCGGAGGAAGATTTGGTCATCGTTAGTCCCCGTGGCACCCGGGTCAGCTCTTACCCGCGCCCATGAAAAAACCCGGCATGAGGGCGATGCCGCCCCTCCGGGTTTGCATCGGCCCATTTAGCTATTTGTTTTGCGTGGCTGCAAGCTGGCCGGCTCAAATCACCACGGGGGTTTGGCCCCGATGCGATAAAGCGGGATTCACCCGAGAAATGTCAAGAGGTCGATCGCAACGCCGCAGTTTCGGCCCGGATGCGGATGAAGAGCGCGAGAGCGTTGGCAAGCGTCAGAGCGATAGCAAAGTCGACCAGGCCGAACGCCAGCGGGAGGACCAGAATTTCGCCAACCACCACGGCGTAGTTGGGATGGCTGATGAAACGATAGGGGCCGCGCGCGACCAGCTTTTCGCCTGGCACGACGATGATGCGCGTGGTCCAGCGCCGGCCGAGTGTGGTCAACACCCAAAGACGCAGGGCTTGCAGAACGGCGTAGACGCCCAGCAATGGAAGCGACGGCAGCTGGTCCAAACCGAGAAACCAGAGGCCGGCCAACCAGACCGTATGCACCGCGACAATCAGAGGGTAATGCTCCGGCGCGACCTCACACGCGCCCGCGGCCAGCAGCCGGGACGTATTGCGGCGGGCAATGACCAATTCCGAAAGCCGCTGTGCGGTGACAAACGTGAGGACGGCAGCGCTGAGCGGGACAAGGCTCACGAAACGCCGTTCTCTACGATCGCGCTGCTGAGCGTGAAGCCGGGTCCGAGCGCCGTCATCAACGAGCGGCGCGGCAGGCCGGCAGCGATGGCGCGCTCGAGCACGAACAATACGGTGGGGGCGGACATATTGCCGTACTCGCTCAGCACCGCGCGTTCGTCGACCAGCGTTCCGGCCTCGATATCGAGCGAAGATTCGATAGCTTCGATGACTTTCCGCCCGCCCGGATGGCAAATCAGCCGGTCGAGGTTGGCGCGGCTAAGCCCGCTCTCGTCCAGCATGCTGTCGATGGCTTCGCGCAAATGCGCGGCGGCAAAGGTCGGGATCGATTGATCGAAAATGACGCCAAATCCGCCCGGCTCCACCGACCAGCCCATGATATCCAGAGTGCCGGGCCAGAGCCGCTCCGCGGTCGCAACGATCCGTCCGTGTGCGCCTGCCGGGCCGGGGTTGGTGGAGAGCACCACCGCGCCCGCGCCATCGCCAAACAGGGCCAGCGCGACGATGCTGGCTTTGCTCATGGCGTCGGTCCGCGCGGCCAGGGTGCAGCACTCAACCGCCACCAGCAGCACACGCGAACCTGGATTGGCCACCGCCAGCTGACTTGCGATTCCGAGCCCCGTCACACCGCCAGCGCAGCCGAGGCCGAACACCGGCACGCGCCGGACATCGCGGCGAAAGCCCATGCGGTCGTGGACCAGGGCTTCCAGGCTGGGCGTGGCGATGCCGGTGGAGGAAACCGTCACGATGCTGTCGATCTCGCTGGCTTTCAGGCCTGCCATCGTCAGGGCCTTGGTGGCGGCCTCGACGAAGAGCTCGGTCGCCCCACTCAAATAGGCGGCCGTCCGCTCGGGCCAGCCCTGTTCGGTGAGGAACCAGTGCAGCGGCATGACGGAGTACCGCGTACGGATGCCGGCGGTGGAAAAGACGTTCGCCACGCGATCGAAAGACGGAAATTTGTCGACGAAATAGGCCCGCACGTGGGCGGCGATCAGTTCCTGATCGAGTTTGTGAGGCGGCACGCTGACGCCGACACCGAGGATGGCGGCCGATACCGGTCTGGCTTGCGAAGTACTCGAAACGATGATCGGCCCCATCCTTGACGGCCCGTGACGTTAACGTCTGCCGGCTCCGAATAGCCAAAGCCAGTCGATCACGATTTCGTGAAATTCACTGATGGTTACCCAACTCAGTTCCGCTCGGCCCAATCGGCGAGGCTTCGGAGGAATCGCATGCAGCGGTCGAGTTCGCTGATCTCGATATATTCGTCCGGCCGATGCGCCTGCTCGATATCGCCGGGGCCGCAGATGACGCTATCGCAGCCGCCGCCTTGGAACAGGCCAGCCTCCGTCCCATACGAAACGGCGTGCGTCTGGTTTTGACCCATCAGCTTCAGTGCGAGCGATACGGCCTCGGACGACGCGCCGGAATAGTAGGCCGGCACACCGTTCACCTGTCGCGTTTCGATGCCGGTATCCTTGCCGATGGCTTGCATGGTGGGCAAGCAACGCTCAGCGACGAACCTGTCGAAGCGATCGGTGACGGTGGCGATGTCGAACCCCGGCAGCGCGCGGATTTCCCAACTGAAAGCGCAGTGCTTGGGCACGATGTTTTGCGCCCGGCCGCCTTCGATCAACCCGATCTGCACGGTAGAGTAGGGCGGTGTAAAGCGTTGGTTTGGCGGTCCCTTGCGCAGATCTTCCTCGATGCGCGACAGCTCGCCAATCAGCATGCCAGCAATGTGTATGGCGTTGACGCCGATATGCGTCATGCTGGAATGAGCTTCACGCCCGGTGACGGTGGTGCGGAACCTGGTCGCGCCCTTGTGGCTGTCGACGATGCCCATGCTGGTGGGCTCGCCGACGATGATCAGCCGCGGCCGCGTCAGCCGGGCGCCCAGCTCGGCGATCATCGGGCGCACACCGGTGCACCCGACCTCCTCGTCGTAGGAAAAAACGAGGTGTACCGGTGTTTTCAGCGCGCGCGCTTTGAACTCGGGCACCATGGCGAGTACGCAGGCCAGAAATCCCTTCATATCGCAGGTGCCGCGGCCATAGAGTTTGCCATCGCGCTCGGCGACCTGGAACGGATCGGACGTCCACTGCTGCCCATCGACCGGAACGACGTCGGTGTGTCCTGACAGCCCGATGCCCGGCCGGTCCGTGGGTCCAATGGTGGCGAACAGACTGGCCTTCAGGCCATCTGCGGTCGGCACCAGCTGGCTGTCGATGACGTGTTCGCTCAGGGTGTCCCGCACAAAATCGATCAGCGGAACGTTGGTCTTGGCACTGGTGGTGTCGAACGCCACCAGCCGTTCAAGCAGATCGCGCGGGGTGCGTCGGTCAGGCACTTGCTGCTCCTGGTGGGTCAATTTGCCCGCATGCGCTCGTGCGGACTGTCCAGCGAAAACGCTGGCACGGTGATGTCAAACTGTGTGCCGTCCGGCCGTTCCATCTGATAGCTGCCAGCCATGATGCCAGAGGGCGTCGATAGGGGGCAGCCGCTGGTGTAGGTGAACGACCCGCCCGGTTCCAGCACCGGTTCCTCGCCAACCACGCCCGGCCCGCGCACCTCATCCACATGCCCCTGCGCGTCGGTGATGCGCCAATAGCGCGAGCGCAAGCGCACGGTCGCGCGGCCGAGATTGGCAATCTCGATGGTGTAGGACCAGAAATAGCGATTCTGTCCCGGCAAGGACCGGTCGGCCATGAACTGCGGTTCAACCGTGACGCGGATATCGTGGGTGGTGGCCGTGTACATCATCTCGCTCCGCTTCAGGTCCGGCGTTGGCCGTGATATGGCCCAGTCTCAAAGTCTTTGTTGGTCGCGCTTCTGTTCGGAAAACCGCTTCACACTTTTCCGGAAGCGCTCTTGTTGCCACTTCCGGGCGCACTCGCCAAGTCCGGCGCGGGGGACACGCATGTTTGACGCAAGACTGCGCACGATTATCGATCCGCCGCTGAATGCGGCCGGCCGCCTGTTCGCGCGCGCCCGGATTGGCGCCGACGTGGTGACGGTGACCGGATTTCTGTGCGGACTGTCCGGGGCAGTGGCGATCGTCTTCAGCGAGATGTGGGTTGCGCTTGGGCTGATCCTGCTCGGCCGCCTGCTGGATGGGCTCGATGGCGCCATCGCGCGGGCCAGCAAACCAACCGACCGCGGCGGATTTCTCGATATCGCCCTCGATTTCATTTTTTACGGCTCGGTGCCGCTCGCCTTCGCCATGCAGAACCCGTATCAGAACGCACTGCCTGCGGCCGGCTTGATTGCCAGCTTCTACGCCAACGGGTCGATCTTCCTGGCTTTTTCGATCCTGGCGGCCAGGCGGGGCCTCGAGACAAAGTTGCAGGGCGAAAAGTCAATCCACTACATGGCGGGTCTGGCCGAAGGGGCTGAGACCATTGCTGTGTTCGTTGCATTCTGCCTGTTTCCGCAGGCTTTTCCGTGGCTGGCCGGGCTGTTTGCGGTTGTTTGCTACCTCTCGGCTGCGGCGCGCCTGGTCCTGGCATGGCGGGCGCTGGCGTAATCACGCTGGCCGGAATTTCGCCCCGGTTTGGCTGTCTTTGGCGCTTCAGGAATTCTACTGGGCCGTCGGGGAAGCTATGACGCGTCGCAATCTGAAAGCAAAACTGACCTATACCTTCTTGATCATCGGGCTGACGCTGGTGCTGGCGGCCGTCGCCCGTTTCAGCTATCCGCTGGCCGAAAATGGCAGCCTCGCAGCGATCGGCTGGCAGGCCACCTACGACTACCTCAAGGATATGTCGCTGCTGATCGCCACTGCGGGCGTTGCCTATCTGACCAATGTGTTCCAGAAACGCTCTTCGTTCATCGACTCGCTGAAGGAGGAATGGCGCGACGTGCTGCACGCCAAGTCGGCGCTATTGGAGTTCACCCACATCGAGCAGCCGACCAACCAGCAGTACGTGGCGACCTTCAATGTGCTGAGCGAGACTATCGACAATATGCGCACGGTTTATCGCAACGTCGGCGAGACACAGGATATGATCGGGCTCTATCCGTTCGCTCCGCTGCACGACATGCGACGCGTGCTGCAGACCCTCAATCCGGCCAAGGTGGGAAGTGTTGCGGAGGACCAGCGCAAACAAGTGCGCGACGCCATTCTGCAGGCGTTTTACGCCTTGCGCGAAGTGTTCCTGGAAGAGCTCGATCTGGAGGAGCCGTCCCGCCCGCTGCTGATTTTCGGCGGCCGGCGCACGAAGAAATCCGGCGCCCCTCGCTGGGCCCGCTCCTGGCAAGACCGGCAGGCCAAACGGCACGCAAGTCTTGCCGCCCCCGATGCCGCCATCGATGCGATGCATCAGGAGCTTTACGACAAGGAGCAGAGCACGCCGAAACCTTGGCGTGAGGTGCCGGCGGCGACGGGGAAGGCGTAATCTTCTATCGCCCCGCCTCTTTGAGGGCGATTCTGTCCCACGTCACCCAGCGGTGGAACCGGCGTTCGCGCCCGCAGCTTCGCGCTTGGCGCCGCCGTTCAGCGTCGTGTACGCAGCATTGACGCGGCGCGCCATGGCGTTGAGGTAGTCCTTCACCTCGGAAGGCAGGTCGGCATTGGCGAAGCGATCCGGGTGGTACTGTTTGACCAGGCGGTGATAAGCCTCGCGCACTTCGTCCTTGCTCGCGCCATCGATGACGCCGAGCACCGTCCAGGGATTGAACAATTCGCTCTTGAGCTGGGCGCGGGCGAGCTGATCGGCCTTTGGAATGGCGCGCGGGCGCACCACCTGCATCGAGCCTTTGCTCAGGAAAAAGCGGTCGCCGTCGTAGGCCTCGAAATCGACAAAGCCACTGGGGTTGTTGAGTTCGTCGCCAAGCGAGCGCGTCGAGGGGAAAAACATCCGTCCCGTGACGGTGTCGCCGTCGCCGAGCGTAACTTCGACCGTGGCTGCGGTTTTCTCGGGCTCATGAAGCCGGTCGACGCGATTGCGCTCGAACATTGATGATTGCCTGCCGTTCCGGGATGATCGTGCAAGGCTCCTTGCAGAGATCGTGCCGGAAATGGGGCAGTAGGCAGCAGGTCGAAGGCCGCAAGCGCGACTGCGCGCCGGCGCCCGTGCGCCGTGCAACACGACGTTTATGGTCGTGGGTCGATGACCGCCAGTGTTCTTAAAGTATAAAGAATCAAGCCGCAGCTTCAGCTGCGGGTTGAGCGATGGTCATGCGCAGCTCGGAATAGGCCAAGTTCACACGTGTGGCGACGGCGCTCAGATACTCGGCAACTTCCGGCGGCAGGTCGGTGCGCAGGAAACGGTCGGGATGGTAAATCTTGGCTAGCGTCACATACGCGTTGCGGATCTGGGCGGCGTCGGCGCCGCGCTTCAGGCCGAGCACTTCATAGGGATCGAACTGATCGAGCACGGCGGTACGGCGGCTCATCTGATCCACGCGCGGGACGTTGAACTCCTTGATGGCGGCGATCGCCGCGCGGGCCAGGAACATCTTCTGACCTTCCATCGGCTCGAACTCGAGAAAGGTCTCAGCCTTGTTGAGTTCGTCCTGCAGGGTGCGGGTTTTGGAATGGAATACCGTACCGCGCATCTGCACGCCGGTCGACAGCGTCACGGTGACCGTAACCGAGTTACGGTTCATGCGCGCGTAGTCGCCGTCACCCTTCATCATTTCAGCAGTCGTCCCGTACTTGAGGGCGAAGCGTCACGCGCCTCCGCACATGATCACTCACACAACTCGTGAACTTTAGCGGCAAAGCGTTTATTTAGTATTGCGTCGTACGTGAAGCAGGGATCCCTGATGCTGCACTGCAACAGTGGCGGACCTTGCGGCGGCATGCTATCGGGACGCCAAAGCCCAACCATTAGCAATCATTAGAGAAAGCCACGGGTCCCCGCATGGAGCTCCGCAATATCGCCATTATCGCCCACGTCGACCATGGCAAGACGACTATGATCGACGTGCTGCTCAGGCAGTCGGGATCCTTCCGCGACAATCAGCGCGTGGCCGAAAGGGTCATGGATTCCAATGACTTGGAGCGTGAACGCGGTATCACCATTCTGGCCAAATGCACCTCACTGGTTTGGAAGAACACGCGCCTCAACATCGTCGATACGCCCGGCCATGCAGACTTCGGCGGCGAGGTGGAGCGCATTCTGAGCATGGTCGACGGCGCCATCGTGCTGGTCGACGCGTCTGAAGGCCCGTTGCCGCAGACCAAATTTGTGGTCTCCAAGGCGCTCAAGCGCGGCATCCGTCCCATCGTTGCCATCAACAAAATCGATCGGCCCGACGAACGGCACGGCATCGTGCTCGATGAGGTGTTCGACCTGTTCGCGGCGCTCGATGCGGACGAGAACCAGCTTGATTTTCCAGTGCTCTACGGGTCGGCCCGCGACGGCTGGATGTCGCTTGATCCGAACGGCCCCAAGGACAGCATGGGGCCGTTGCTCGATATGGTGATCAAGCACGTGCCCAAGCCGACGGTCGAGGAAGGACCGTTCCGCATGCTTGCGACGACGCTTGAGGTCGATCCATTTTTGGGACGCATTCTGACGGGGCGCATTTCGTCGGGAGCCGTAAAGCCGAACATGGCCATCAAAGCGCTCTCGCGCGAAGGCAAGGTGCTGGAAACCGGCCGCGTGTCAAAGGTTCTGGCCTTCCGCGGCATCGAGCGCCAGCCGATCGAGCTGGGCCTGGCGGGCGATATCGTCGCCATCGCGGGCTTGAGTTCGGCGACCGTGGCCGACACCTATTGCGCCATCGAGGTGGATACGCCCATCGACTCGCAGCCGGTCGATCCGCCAACGCTGAGCATGACGTTCCGCATCAACGACGGCCCGCTGGTAGGCCAGGACGGCGACAAGGTGCAGAGCCGCGTCATCCGTGATCGCCTGATGCGCGAAGCCGAAGGCAATGTGGCGCTGCGCATCAGCGAGACCGGCGAGACCGACGCCTTCTCGGTGGCTGGCCGCGGCGAATTGCAGCTCGCGATCCTGATCGAAACCATGCGCCGCGAAGGTTTTGAGATGACGGTGTCGCGCCCGCAAGTGGTTTTCAAGACCGATGAGGCGACCGGCCAGAAGCTGGAACCCTTCGAGGAAGTGATCGTTGACGTCGATGAGGAGTTCTCGGGCGTCGTGGTGCAGAAACTCAGCGAGCGGCGCGGCGATCTGCTGGAGATGCGCCCCTCCGGCGGCGGACGACAGCGGCTGGTCTTCAAGGCGCCTACGCGCGGGCTGATCGGCTATCAGAGCGAACTGCTATCAGACACGCGCGGTACGGCCGTCATGAACCGCCTGTTCCACAGCTACGGCCCCTTCAAGGGCGAAGTGCAGGGCCGCCGAAATGGCGTGCTGATCTCGAACGCGTCTGGCACCGCGACGCAGTATTCGCTGTGGTACTTGGAAGACCGTGGCAAGCTCATGATCGGGTCGGGTGTGACCGTTTACGAGGGCATGGTGATCGGCCAGCACGCCAAAGACAACGATCTGATCGTGAACGTGGTCGAGAACAAGAAGCTCACCAACGTGCGCGCCGCCGGCAAGGATGAGAGCACGGCCCTGTCGCCGCCCATGCAGATGACGCTGGAGAAGTCGCTGGCCTACATCGAGGACGACGAACTGGTGGAAGTCACACCCGAGAGCATCCGCATCCGCAAACGCTACCTGGACCCGAACCTGCGCAAGCGTATGGAACGCTCAAAGTCGGCGGAGGTGGCTT
>JAYUAJ010000277.1:0-9859 GCA_043741375.1 Hyphomicrobiaceae bacterium
TTGGCGCAGCGCCCGATGGCGGCGAGTGGATCGTTACCGTCCCGCGCGTCGGCTATCGGTTATTCGTCGTGACGTCGGCGACATCGCAATCGGCGGGGCCGGAGCCCGTCATCCTCCGATCACCAGCCGGTGCTCCGGGGGCGGCGTTCTTTGCCGCTTTGGGTCAAAAGCGGACCCTTGTCCTCACCACCTACACCACCACCCTCGCCGACCCTCTCACCACCAGCTCCGCCGGCAACACCGCCGCTCGTTTCTTTACCACCTCGTTCTCAATCTGCTCGAGCAAAATCGTAATGGTTGCGTCGATCATTTTGCGCCAGGATTGCGCCACCGTGGTCAGGTCGTAACCCTTCCAGGCGGCTTCCGGCACGTCGTCGTAGCCGACGATTGAGATGTCGTGCGGAATGCGCAGCCCGAACTCGGCGCGGATCGTGTCCATCACCGCGAAGGCCATGTGATCGTTGGCGACGAAGATCGCGTCGGGGCGTTCGCGGGCCTTGAGCAGCGTCCGGGTCGCCTCCACCGCGCCGTCAAAGCTATAGCCGCCAACCGCGCGGGCGAAGGCGGCGATGCCGTGCCGCGCCAGGCCATTGGTGAAGCCGGCTTCGCGGTCGCGGTTGGTCGAGGAATCTTCCGCTCCCGCGATGAAAGCGATCCGTTCATGCCCGCCCCGCGCCAGGAAATCGGCGACCAGCCGGCCACCCTCGATGTTGTCGGAGGTCACGCTCGACGCCGGCGAGGTCGCGACGTAGCGGTTGAACAGGACGACCGGAATGCCCGTTTGCGCGCATTCGCGGGCCAGCGTCGATGACAGAGTCGCCGACGCCATGACGATGCCCTCGACCTGGAATTGCAGGATGCGCTGCACCACCTCGTCTTGCCGGCCGGGGTCAGTCATGAACAACAGCATGTGATAGCCCCGCTCCTGCAGCGCGCGGGCAAGATGTTCGAGCACGATCGGATAGAACTGGTTGTCGAGATAGGCGACGAGCATGGCGATCAGCCGCGAGCGGCCACTGATCATCGCCCGCGCCAGCGCATTCGGCCGGTAGCCGAGCTTGCTTGCTGCCTTCAGCACCTTCTCTTTGGTTTCGGCGGAAACACTGGCGCCCGGCGTGAACGCGCGGCTGACGGCCGATTGCGAGACCTTCGCAAGCCGCGCCACGTCGTCCGAGGTGGCCGAGGTTTTTTGAGCCTGCTTGGCCACGTTGGGGGACTCCGGATCAATCTGCCGCGCCAATGGAGCACGGAGCCCGCAAGGTGGCCATCATCTTCTTCAGCTCTGAAGGTGGCCGACCTCGACGGCTTGGCAGGGCGAGAATACGATGCGGCGCAAAGTCGTTGGTCATGGTCATGCAGGCGGGCCGAAGGCGGGCGCAGCTCTGGATCGTCCGGGGCCGCATCGGAACCAGCGGCGCCAGGGCCATGGCCGCTTGCCACCTAGGGCTGAAATGATATTATGTCTACACATAACAGTCACGGCAGGACGAGCCTCGTGATCTTTGCAAAACGGGCTTTGCTCGCGACGGGGTGGGAGGACGACGTCCGGCTGACGGTTGCGCACGGCGTCATCAGCCACGTCGAGGTGCGCTCGAAGGCGCTAGCGGACGACGTGCGGGTCGATACGCTGCTGCCGGCGCTTGGCAATCTGCACAGCCATGCGTTCCAGCGCGCCATGGCGGGAATGACCGAAACACGCGCCGCCGGGCGCGACAGTTTCTGGACTTGGCGCGAGTTGATGTACCGCTTCGTCGGTCATCTGACGCCTGAGCATATCGAGGCGATCGCCGCCCTGGTGTATCTCGAGATGCTGGAGGCGGGGTACGCTGCGGTGGGAGAGTTCCACTACGTGCACCACCAAAGGGGCGGTACGCCTTATGCGGACCCGGCCGAATTATCAAACCGCATCTTTGCTGCGGCTGAGGCATCGGGGATCGGCCTCACGCATTTGCCGGTGCTCTATAGTTATGGCGGAGCCGGACAATTGCCGCTGTCCGAGAGCCAATTGCGCTTCGGCAATGACGTGGACGGTTTTACGCGGCTTGTGGAACGCGCCACAACCGGGCTGCGGCACCTTCCAGCCGACGCCCGCCTTGGCATCGCCCCGCACTCGCTGCGCGCCACGTCGCCGGACGATCTCACGGCGGTGCTGGCCTCCCATCGCGGTGGCTCGGTGCATCTCCACATCGCTGAGCAACCCAAAGAAGTGCAGGACATTCAGGCTTGGCTCGGCGCGCGTCCCGTGGATTGGTTGCTGCGCCATGCCAGCGTGGACGCCACCTGGTGCCTGATCCACGCCACCCACATGACGGACGATGAAACCCGGCGCATGGCGGCCACGGGGGCGGTGGCCGGACTGTGCCCGATCACCGAAGCCAATCTGGGCGATGGCCCGTTCAACGGCCCCGCCTATCTGACTGCGGGCGGAGCTTTCGGCGTCGGGTCGGATTCGAATGTGCAGATATCGCTGGGCGAGGAATTGCGCACGCTGGAATATTCGCAGCGCTTGCGAGATCTCGCCCGCAACGTGATGGTGGTAGGCGAAGGCTCGGCCGGCCACACCTTGTATACCGGCGCCGCACGCGGCGGGGCACAGGCGCTCGGCCGCAACGCGGGTGACATCAGCACCGGGCGGCTGGCCGATCTGGTTGCCATTGACAGCACCCTGCCGGCGCTCTGCGCCCTCGACCGGCACCAGCTTCTGGATGGCCTGGTGTTCGCTGCCAAGGACGCCGTGGTGACCGATGTGTGGTCGGCCGGGCGACACGCGGTACGCGGCGGCCGGCACATCGACCGTGAGCGGATTATTGCTGCCTACCGGGTTGCTGTCGCCAGTTTGCTGGCCTCGCTGTGAGCCTGGAGAGCCAACGTAACGATCAATGCCGAGGCGCCCTTGGCCAGATCCACCTGAGCGGATCCGGTCTCGATAACGGCGGTATCGCCGGCATGAAGCCGCTCAACCTTGTCTATCGTAACGCTGCCGCGCAAGCCGTGGACGGCGAAGGTGATTTCGGGTGTGGCGCGCAAAACCTGACGGTACGGGCCGGTGATCGGCACGACTTTGCCATCGCAAAACACCGGATCGAAGATCAAATTGAAATCGCGCAACGGCCCATCCGTCAGCTTGGCATCGATTTTCAGCCCGCCATCGAACCGCACCGGTTCGCCATAGTCAGCATAAAGCGTTCCGGACGAACCGATCAGTTCCATGCCATTGCCGTCGATGACGGTCAGTATTCTGATAAACCCGTCGAAATTCGAGAACGGCCCATCTTTGGCAACGTCAGCCAGGCTCAGCCGCCATAGCAAGGCCTCGTCCCTGCGAACGGCGCTAATTTCGCGCGTGACGCCGCCGCCATTCTTCCAGGGGGTTGCCGTCAATTCGGACATTCGGACGATGCGCATATGGCCGGGGCCGCCCTTGTCTTGAGTTGCCGTGAATCACGTATTATGTGCAGTCATAACGCAAACCAAGCAGAATAGCCCCATGGCCGGTAAAATCGGTTTTCGCGACGTCAAACGCGAGATGTTCGAGCGCATACGGAGCGCTGAGTGGGGTCCAGGAGCGCTGCTGCCGGGCGAAGTTGAGCTTGCCGCCGCGTTCGGCTGCGCCCGCGCCACGGTAAACCGGGCGATGCAGGAACTCTCGGACGACGGTATCATTGAGCGGCGGCGTAAGGGCGGCAGCCGCGTGAAGCTGGCGCCGGTCCGGCAGGTGACCTTCGAGATCCCGCGTGTCCGGGCCGAAATCGAAGCCAAGGGTGCGATCTATCGCTATGACTTGATCTCGAGCACCGTTGGGACAGCTCCCAAATGGCTGTCAGTGCGCCTGGCCCTTCCGCCCAAGTCTCAGGTTCGGCACGTGGCGTGCCTGCACTATGCCGATGGCGCGCCCTATCAGTTCGAAGACCGCTGGATTAACCTCGCGGCCGTTCCGCACGCTCAGGGTGCGGATTTTTCCACCATCGGCCCCAATGAATGGCTGGTCCGCGAAGTGCCCTATACCTTTGCCGAAGTCCGGTTTTCGTCCGCCGCCGCCGACGGACCGGTCGCTGCCTTTCTCAAGACGACGCCGGGCGCGCCGCTGTTTCTGGTCGAGCGAACGACCTGGCTGTCGGCGACGCCCGTCACTAATGTGCGCCTCTACTTCGCGCCGGGCTACCAGATGGTTGCGCGCTACTGAGCGCGCGCGGCAGGGCGGCCGGACGCAATCGGGCTTGACGATGGCAGGCACTTTCTTCAACGTCATCAACCAGCAGTCACGCATCTCGGGTCCGGTTATGGCGTTGCTTGAGGTTCATCAGGTCTCCAAGAGCTTCGGCGCCATCCAGGCCGTTGCGGACATGAGCTTCGCGGTCGAGCCGGGCGAGGTGGTTGGCCTCATGGGCGACAACGGCGCCGGCAAGTCGACCATGGTAAAGCTGATCGCCGGCAACTTTCCGCCAAGCGACGGCGAGATTTTGGTAGACGGTCAAGTCTGTCACTTTCACAAGCCGGTCGAAGCGCGCGCCAAAGGCATCGAGGTCGTCTACCAGGACCTGGCGTTGGCCGATAATCTTACCGCCGCCGAGAATGTCTTCCTCGGCCGCGAACTGCGCACCGGCTCCTGGCCGTTCGACCGCCTGGACAAGCAGGCCATGATCGACCGCTCGAGCGAATTGTTCGCCGAGCTCAAATCCGAGACCCGCCCGCGCGACCTGGTCAAGAAAATGTCCGGTGGCCAGCGCCAGGCGGTCGCCATCGCCCGCACGCGCCTCTCCAATGCCAAGCTGGTGCTGATGGACGAGCCAACTGCTGCCATCTCGGTGCGCCAGGTGGCAGAGGTGTTGGAACTGATCCGGCGCATGCGCGCGCAGGGCGTCGCCGTGATGCTCATCAGCCATCGCATGCCCGACGTGTTTGCAGTCTCGGATCGCATCATCGTCATGCGCCGCGGCTCCAAAGTCGCCGACAAACAAACTGCTAAGACCTCACCGGAAGAAATCACCGGCCTCATCACAGGAGCAATCCGTGCAGCTTGAGGTGAAGACGGCGAGCTCATCAGAAGCCGGTCACGCTTCGATCGGCGATTTGGCGAAGCTGAAAGAGCACACACTCTGGGGCAGGCTGGTCGCGAGCCAAGCCTTCTGGGTGTCGGTGGCGCTGGCGCTGCTCTATTGTTACATGGCCTATCAGGAGCCGGCCTTCCGCTCCGCCGACAATCTCTCCAACATGACCCGCAACTTCGCCCCGTTCGCGATCATGGCGCTCGGCATGACCGTCGTCATTATCACCGGCGGCATCGATCTCTCGATCGGTTCGGTGGTCGGCCTCGTCGTTATTGTCGCCGGTCTGTTTCTCACCTGGCACTATCCCTGGTACGTCGCCTTTGCCATGGGCCTGCTGGCCGGCCTTACCTGTGGTGCCGTCAACGGCTTCCTGATCGCCTATGTCGGCATGTCATCGTTCGTGGTCACGCTCGGCATGCTGTCGATTGCCCGCTCGCTGGCGGTCGTGTTCTCGGGCAACCAGATGCTCTATCAGTTCGGGCCGGATGCTCCGATCGTTAAGGCCATCGGGCAGGCGAAATGGCCGGTACACGCGCCCGCCGGTTGGGCGCCAGACTGGATGCCGCAACTGTCCTCGCACTTCTGGGCCATGGTGGTGATGGCGCTGCTGCTCGGTTATGTGTTCAATTTCAAGCCGATCGGCCGGCACCTGTTCTCGATCGGCGGTAACGAGCAGGCGGCGCGACTGACCGGCGTTCCGGTCGACCGCATCAAGTTTCTCGCCTACGTTTTTTCAAGTTTCACCACATCCCTCGCCGCTCTCTTGCTGCTCGGCTATCAGGGATCAGCCATCAACGCCATGGGGCAATCCTATGAGCTGCGCGTGATTGCTGGCACCATCATCGGTGGAACGGTGCTGGCGGGCGGCTATGGCACCGCGTTCGGCGCCATTGTCGGCTCGGCGCTGCTCGAGGTGATCCGCAACGCCCTGTTGATGGCGGGCGTCGATTCCAATTGGCAAGGAGCGTTTGTCGGCTCCTTCATCATTCTGGCGGTTTTGCTTGGCATGCAGAGTGGCGGCAAGCCGCTCATCACTGCTTGGATCGAAAAGATCCTGCCCAAGCGGCAACGCTAGAAGTCTCCGCTGGTCCCCAACCGGCGGTCTTTCTGCAAGAGCAACCGGAGGAAACGAAAATGAGAACATTATTGCTTACGGCAGCTGGCGCGCTTCTGGCCGCCAGCCTGACGGCAGGAGTCGCCGATGCCGCGAAGTACAAGTTCGCGCTCGTGCCAAAGAACATGAACAACCCGTTCTTCGACCAGGCCCGCGACGGCTGCAAGAAGGCCGAAGCTGAATCGAACGGCGCCTTCGAATGCGTCTACATCGGCCCCGGCGAGCACGGCGGCGGCGACGAGGAAGTCGCGATCGTCCAGGACCTGGTGGCCAAGAAAGTTGACGGCATCGCCGTGTCACCCTCGAACGCAGCCGCCATGGCAGTCGCCGCACAGGCCGCCAAGGACGCCGGCATTCCAATGACGACGTGGGACTCGGACCTGCTGCCCGACAGCAAAGGCCTGCGCATCGCCTATATCGGCACGCACAACTATGAGATTGGCGTCAACCTCGCCAAGCTGGCCATGGCCATCAAGCCCAAAGGCGGCAAGATCTGCATCCAGTCCGGTGGCGCCGCCGCTGCGAACCACAATGAACGTATGCAGGGTATTCGCGACACGCTAGCGGGCAAGGCTTCAGCCGCGTCGCCGGGCGACCGCCTCGCCGGCACGAATGGTTGGACCGAAATCGAGGGCTGCCCGCTCTACACCGACGACGACTTCCCGCGCTCGGTACAGCAGTTCGAAGATATCATGGCAAAGAACCCCGACCTTGATGCCTTCATCCCAACCGGCGGCTTCCCACAGTTCATCCCGGACGCCAACCGCGCTGCAGTTGGCAAGTACAAGGACAAGATCGCCTCGAAGGCTCTCGCGCTCGTGGTCGCCGACACGCTGCCCGTCCAGCTCGACCAAATGAAAGAAGGCCTGTCGCTCGGCCAAGTTGGCCAGCGTCCATTTGAGATGGGCTACAAGTCCATGCAGGCGCTGCTCGCCATCAAGGAAGGCAAAGGCAATCCAGCCGACCCGACCTATACGGGCCTAGACGTCTGCACGCCCGAAAACGTCGCCACCTGCATCGGCAAGTGATCGTTTGACAGGGACGCGCGGCAGCGGGAGCACTCTGCTGCTGCGCGTTCACGCGGCGCTGGCGACGCTGGATCTGGCTATAGAATCGGATTGCGCTGCTTTACATGCGGGTGTATGTAAGCTACATGAGAAAAATTGGAATTCGAGAACTCCAGAAGCTTTCCGGCGATGCAATCAGCAAGCTTCCAGGGCCGACGCCAATTACCTCCGGCGATCGCACGGTTGCGCTGTTGATCCCGCTGAAGATGGCCGATCTTGACCGTTTGGCCAAGACGTTGGCTGACGCAGAAGCCCTGTCAAAGGGACGCGACGTCGCCGCGGACGATGCGGCTCTGGCCGCTTTCGGCGAAGTCGACCCGATGAATTGGACGGAAGAAGCTGTGCAGGCGATTATCGCCGAGCGGCGTGGCTTGTGAGGCCGCCTGCGCCGACGCTGATTGTGGATGCCGCCGTTCTCATAGCGGCCGTGAGAGGCCGAAGTTCCGGAATACTGACAAACTTGGCACGCTCACGGACTCTGTCAACGACTGATCGGGTCGTCAGCGAAGTGCGAAGGCGGATTGAATTCGGCATGAAGGCGCCCAAACTTCTGCCAATCGTTGATAGGTTGCTGGCGGACGTTTCTGTCGTCTCTGTCACTTCGCTTGAACATCTATTGCCCTCGAGCGAAGCAGCCCTCAAAGACGCTGTTTCCAGCCGAAACGCTTCGACGAATGACGCCCACGTTCTGGCTCTAGCTTGGTCGGTAGACGCCGATATCTGGAGCGGCGACCGAGACTTCGCAGGGACCGGCGTGGCGAGCTGGTCGACGATCAACCTCATCGTCGCCCTGGCGGAAAGTGGCGGCCCAGCACTAGGCTGAACCGCACCCTCACACAATCTTCGCTTCGGTCGCCTTACGCACTTCGGCGTCGCTGACGCCGCCGGCGCATTCCAGCAGCTTCAGCCCGCCCTTCACCACATCGAATACCGCCAGGTTGGTGATGATGCGGTTGACAACCGCCTTGCCGGTCAGCGGCAAAGTGCATTTTTTCAAAACCTTGCTCTCGCCCGCCTTGTTGGTGTGGTCCATAACCACCACCACGCGGCCGACGCCGGCGACCAGGTCCATCGCCCCGCCCATGCCCTTCACGAGCTTTCCGGGGATCATCCAATTGGCGAGGTCGCCCTCTTCCGACACTTCCATAGCGCCCAGGATGGCCATGGCGATCTTGCCGCCGCGGATCATGGCGAAGGACGTGGCGCTATCGAAATAGGCGGTCTGCGGTAGTTGCGTGATGGTCTGCTTGCCGGCGTTGATGAGGTCGGGATCGACCTTGTCCTCGGCCGGGAACGGGCCCATGCCGAGCATGCCGTTTTCCGACTGCAGCGTGACGTTGACGCCCTTGGGGATGTAGTTCGACACCAACGTCGGGATGCCGATGCCGAGGTTCACATACCAGCCGTCCTGCAGCTCCTTGGCTGCGCGCTCGGCCATCTGGTCGCGGTTCCATGCCATTTTGTCGTGCTCCTTCAGGCCGCGCGGACCGTGCGATTTTCGATGCGTTTCTCGTGCGGACCTTGGATCAGGCGGTGCACATAGATGCCGGGGAGGTGGATGGAGTCCGCGTCCAGGCTGCCGACGGGGACGATCTCTTCCACTTCCGCCACGCAGACCTTTCCGCAAGTTGCGGCCGGAACGTTGAAGTTGCGCGCGGTCTTACGGAACACCAGGTTGCCGGTTTCATCGCCGCGCCAGGCCTTTACGATGGCGAGGTCGGCGATGATGCCCTTCTCCAGAATGTAGGTCTGGCCATTGAAGTCCTTGTGCTCCTTGCCCTCGGCGATCACGGTGCCGACGCCTGTTTTGGTATAGAAGCCGGGGATGCCCGCGCCGCCCGCCCGCATGCGCTCGGCCAGCGTGCCTTGCGGGTTGAACTCCAGCTCCAGCTCGCCACTGAGATACTGGCGCATGAACTCGGCGTTCTCGCCAACATAGGACGACATCATCTTTTTCACCTGCTTGGTTTTCAAGAGGATGCCGAGGCCGAAATCATCCACGCCCGCATTGTTCGAGGCGAAGGTGAGGTTCTTGGTTCCTGCATCCCGGATCGCGGAAATCAGCAGTTCCGGAATGCCGCAAAGGCCAAAGCCGCCGGCCGCAACCAGCATGCCGTCCTTCAACAGACCATCGAGCGCCTTGGCGGCGGTGTCGTAGACTTTTTTCATAAGCGTTTCCTTTCCGCGTTGCCGCTCTTCTAGACCGCGACGGCGCGCAAACCAAGCAGCCTGCGGGCCTCTGTCGACGTCGCAACGGGGCGCTTGTATTTCTCGCACAGGGCAGCGGCGCGCTTCACCAACGCCGCGTTGGAGGGCGCGATCGTATCGCGGTCCAGCCGCACGTTGTCTTCCAGGCCCGTCCGCGTGTGCCCGCCCGCCGCAATCGCCCACTCGTTGATAGTGAGTTGCGCCGAGCCAATGCCGGCCGCGCACCAGAGGGCGTCGGGCGCCAAGCGCTTAAGGGTCTGGGAATAGAAATCGAAAATCGGCTTATCCGCCGGCATGGCGTTTTTCACGCCCATGACAAACTGCACGTAGAGCGGGCCTTTCAGCCGCCCATCCGTTTGCATTTTGGTCGCCTGCACGATGTGCGAGAGGTCGAAGGCCTCGATCTCTGGTTTCACGCTATG
>JAYUAJ010000278.1:0-4252 GCA_043741375.1 Hyphomicrobiaceae bacterium
CTGACAGTGAACTGGCGCTTGATCCGCACGCTCGATCCGCTGTTGCAGCGGGCCCCGGCAGGGCGAGCCGTGTTCGTATCGTCCAATTTGGCGCGCAGCTGCCGGGCCTATTGGGGTCCATACGCTGTCTCGAAGGCGGGGCTGGAGGCGCTGGTGAAGGTCTACGCCAAGGAGGTTGCCAGCACCAACCTCAAGGTCAATCTGTTCGACCCCGGGGCCACCCGCACCGCCATGCGCGCCAAGGCCATGCCTGGCGAGAACCCCCAATCCCTGCCCCCGCCCGAAGCGGTCGCTCCGCTGATCGTCGGCATGGCGCTGCCTGGTTACAACGCCAATGGAGACATCGTGCGTGCCGTCGAGCACCCCCAATATCCGCGAGGATTTCGAGCCTGAGTTCCCGATGACGGCGACGTGACACAAGAGCCGCGGTTCGGGCCTTTGCGCCCATTAGCAAATAGGATTAGTCTTTCCCCATGATCACATCTGCTCGATTCCTGCTCGCTGCCGCCTTGGCCATCGCCCCCGCCGGCAGCGCCTTCGCCGAGACGTTCGTCTCCGGCAATTCGGCCCTTGGCACCTATCTGGCGGCGCGGCAGGCCCAGAGCCTGCGCGATACCACAGCGGCCAACGAGCTGCTCAAATCCGCCCTGCAGCAGGATCCCGGCAACGCCTCGCTGCTCGGCCAGGCGTTCGTGACGGAACTGGTCGGCGGCGATTGGACGCGCGCGGTGGACTATGCCCGGCGCGCGGTGGCGGTGGACCAGAACAACCAGCTGGCTCATCTGCTGCTCGGGGTTGACGCCTTCAAGGCCGGCCGGCTGGGCGACGCCGAAAAGCACCTCGCGCAGCCCGGCAACACCCCCATCGCCGTGATGACACGCGCCTGGGTGTTGAGTGCCCGTGGCGATACCAAAGACGCCGTGGCGCTGCTGAACAGCATCAAGGATGGCAACTGGATCGGATTCTTCCGAACCTATCAGAGTGCGCTCCTGACCGACGTGGCCGGTGACACGGCCGGGTCGACCAAGATTTACGAGGAACTGTTCAAGGCGGAACCAGGCACCATCAATGTTGCACTGGGCTATGCGCGACATGCCGCGCACAACGGCGACACCAAGCTGGCTACCGAAATTCTGGCCCAACACGCCGCTGCCGCCCGCTCCCAGCACCCGCTGATCGAGGCGCTGCGGGACGAAGTCGCCACCGCTAACGCGCCCCTGGACCTGGACATCAAATCCACCGCCGACGGCTTATCCAGCGTGTTCTATGGCTTTTCGCAGGCCATCAACGGCCAGGGCGGGGTTGATCTGGCGCAGATTTATGCCCAGCTGGCGCTGCAGCTGAAGCCCAACGATCAGCTCACCATGGTGCAGCTGGCGGCCATCTTCGAGCAGCTGAAAGACTACGACAGCGCCATCACACTCTACAACAAGCTGCCGCCGAATTCGCCGCTGCAGTTCGATGCCCGCGTGCGCCAGGGCCTGAACCTGAACGCGCTCGACAAGACCGAGGAAGCCAAGGCTGCCCTGCAGGCCATTGCCGATCCGGCCAAGCCTGATCCGGCCGGTGCCGCAAAGGCGCGTGCGGCGCTGCATGCCGAGGTCGAAGCCGCAGACGGTATCGCATTCCGGGACAAGGGCAGCCGGGTGGAAAAGCTGCAAGCCTGGCTGACCCAGCTGGGCTACGGCGACGGCGGCACGGACGGCAACTTCGGTTCCGGCACGCGCGACGCACTGACCCGTCTGCAGAAGGACGCAGGCCTGCCACAGACCGGGCAGCTTGGTCCGCAGACCCGCAAGGCGCTGGAAGATAAGCTGGCCGCGCTGGCACCGCCGCCCGCCAAGCCACTGACGGTAGACCGCCAGATCGATCTCTATCAGACCATCGGCAATATGCTGCGTGGGCGAAAACTGTTCGCCGAGGCGGCGGACAACTACTCCAAAGCGATCGCGCTGATCCCCAAGATCGACAAGGAAAACTGGGACCAGTTCTATTCGCGCGCCGTCTGCTACGAGCGCCTCGGCCAATGGGACAAAGCCGAGCCAGACTTCAAGAAGGCCCTGGAGCTGAGCCCGAATGAGCCGCTGATCCTGAACTATCTTGGTTATTCTTGGGTCGACCGCAACGAGCACGTCAGCGCCGCGCTGGAACTTATCAAAAAAGCGGTGAGCCTGAAGCCGGAAGATGGATACTATATCGACAGCCTGGGATGGGCTTATTTCCGCCTCGGCCGGTTTGACGACGCCGTCGAGCAATTGGAGCACGCCGTAGAGCTGAAGGCTGAAGACCCGACCATCAACGACCATTTGGGCGATGCCTATTGGCGCGCCGGCCGCAAACTGGAGGCGCAGTACCAGTGGAGCACATCGCTGGTGTCGAAGCCGGAGGCGGGCGATGTTCCGAAATTACAGGCCAAGATGAAGGATGGGTTGCCGCCCGATCCCAAAGCACCGGCGCCTGCGGCGGCGGTTGTGGTGAAGCCGCTGGAGGCCAAGCCCGCGGACAAACCGAAGACACCCTAGGCACGCACCCGGTGTCAGGCACCCTGTGCCAGACACGCAGCAGATCCTCTGACTAGGCAATGAAAGGGGAGAGGAGGTTGGACCTTCGCGCGGATCGCTCCGTGCCGAACCTGATCACCGAGCGCGCCCGCGCTAAGGTCAATCTGACCCTTGAGGTGCTGGGCCGGCGGCCGGACGGGCACCACGAGCTCAACAGCCTGGTCGCCTTCGCCGATTTTGGCGACACCCTGACTTTGCGTCCTGCGCATCAATGGCGCTTGACCACGACGGGCCCCATGTCCGGTGCGATCATTGGAGGCAATATCGTTGATCGCGCGGCGGCTGGCGTGGCGGCGGCGTGGCCGATGGCGGCGACCGGCGAAGCCCACCTCGAAAAGCTTCTCCCGGTCTTTGCCGGAATCGGCGGCGGATCGGCCGACGCGGCGGCGGCGCTGCGAGCACTCCGGCGTCTGAACGCCGGCATACCCGGCGAAGCAGATGTCAACTGGACGGCGCTAGCACGCAGGCTTGGCGCGGATGTGCCGGTGTGTCTGGCGAGCAGTCTTTCGCGGATGCAGGGGATCGGTGAGCGCGTGCAGATGTTCAGCACAAGGCACACACTCGCGGCGGTGTTGGTCAATCCAGGCGTCGCGGTTTCAACCGCCGCGGTGTTCGCCGAGTTGGCGGCGCCCGCATTGGGCAATGTCCAACTCAACCAGCCATTTCACGAACCGGCAACCACGGTCGACCTGCTGGCGCTCGTTAGCGCCAGCAGCAATGACCTGGAGACTCCGGCGATCCGCGTCGTGCCCGCAATCGGCGAGGTTCTTGGCCGACTTGCTGCCACGCGCGACTGCCAGCTCGCCCGCATGTCCGGCAGCGGCCCGACCTGTTTCGGGCTCTATGAAACAGAAGCGGCCGCTGAGGCGGCCGCGCGTGAGATTGCAGAAGTCTCGCCCGACTGGTGGGTGCGGGCGACACTTTTTTCGTAGAGGAGCCCTACGCCCCGAGCTTCCCGATCTCGACCGCGACATCGAGCATGCGGTTGGAGAAGCCCCACTCGTTGTCGTACCAGCTGAGCACGCGCACTAGTTTGCCGTCGACGATTTGCGTCTGAGTGAGATCGAAGTTGGAAGAGTAAGGGTTGTGGTTGAAGTCGATCGAAACCAGTTCCTCATCGACCACGGCGAGGATGCCCTTCAGGCGCCCTGCAGCGGCAGACTTCATGGCCTCGTTCACTTCCTTGGCTGTGGTCTCGCGGCCGGGGATGAACTTCAGATCGACCACCGAAACGTTCGGGGTCGGCACGCGCATCGACGAACCGTCGAGTTTGCCAGCCAGTTCCGGCAGCACCAAGCCGAGCGCCTTGGCAGCTCCGGTGGAGCTGGGGATCATCGAGAGCGCGGCGGCGCGGGCGCGGCGCATATCCTTGTGCGACTGGTCGAGCAGCTTCTGGTCGTTGGTGTAGGAGTGGATCGTGGTCATATAGCCGGCCTTGATGCCGACCAGCTCGTTCAAGATCTGGGCCACCGGAGCAAGGCAGTTGGTCGTGCACGAGCCGTTCGAAATGACCTTGTGCTCGGCCTTCAGCTTTTGGTGATTGACGCCATAAACCACCGTTAGGTCAGCGCCATTCGAAGGGCCCGAGACCAGCACGCGCTTGGCGCCGGCTTCCAGATGCACTGCAGCCTTGTCGCGATCCGTGAAAATGCCGGTGCACTCCATCACGATGTCGATGCCCATCTCCTTCC
>JAYUAJ010000279.1:0-4249 GCA_043741375.1 Hyphomicrobiaceae bacterium
GCGGAAGATCGCTGCGGCGCCAGATAAGACCAGCCAACACGGCTAGGGCCAGGACACCGAGTGACGTAAGAAGCTGGCCACCCAGAAATTGCCAGGGACTTGCCCCTTCGGCGTTCTGCTCGCGGGCATAATCGAGGGCCGCCAGATGCGACCCTTGCAGCCAACTCACCAGCGGCAGGCAAACCACCGCAAACACCGCCAGGCCGAGCCAGGGGCCTGGCCGCGTCAATTGCCTGAGCAGCGCGCCGTCATAGAGAATCCACAAACCGCAACAGGCGATGAGAACGCCAAACGATAGTTTGGCGTAAAGCCCGAACGCGGCGATCGCGCCGAGCGCCAGCCACCCGATCACGCTCGGCGCGCTGCGGAGGTGCCAGAGCAGCCAGGTCAGTCCGGCCCAGATCGGCATCTGCACCACATCGTGGTTCATCAGCGTGCTGGGCCAAGCCATATAGAACAGGCCCGTGAGCAGCAGCACGCCCGCGAGCGCGCGGCGAGGGCCCATGATTTCCGCGCCCAGGCCGAACGTGCAGATATAGGTGCCGATCAGCAGCAGCTCGGAAGAGAAATAGCCAGGCCAGCTGATCGATCCGGTCAGCACGCGCCCTGTTTCAAGTATCCAGCCCGGCAGGTTGGGGTGCTTCGAGGTGCCGATCACCCACTCGTGGCCCCACAGATAACTCTCAACCATGTCTCGCGTCGGCCCAAAATGAGTCAGCGAACAGGCGAGGGTCCAGACGAGCACTTGGGCGGTGCACACCACAGCCAAGGCCAGCCTTGGATCGGCCAGCGCGCGGTCCAGCGTCGTGCTGGCCGACGTCATGAAAGACGAACGAACAGGCGGGCCCACCCCCGCATCAAGCGGCGACATCGCCGCCGGAGGGGTCTAGCTTGGCAGGGGTGATGGCAACAGACTCCCCGCAGCCGCAAGCGCTGGTTTGGTTTGGATTGCGGAACACGAAGCCGGATTTCAATTTGCCGACCTCGAAATCCATCGTGGTGCCGAGCAAGAAGAGAACGGCCTTTGGGTCGACCAGAACCTGTGCGCCTTTGTCCTCAACCACCTCGTCCAACGGCTGGCGGTGTTCGGCGTACTCCAGCGTGTATTCCATGCCCGCACAACCGCCATTCTTCACGCCCACGCGCACACCGACCAGCGGCTTATCGGTGTTGGCCATGATGGCGCGAATGCGGGTTGCCGCCGCATCTGTCAGGGACATGACCTTGGGCAACGGCCGCCGCGCTGGCTTTGGCGCGGGGCTTGGGGAGGGCAGACCGGGTTCGTGCGCTGTTGTCATATAAGGCAATATAGGGCAAGTCGCGGAAATTGCGAAGGCTTGTCATGCCGCAGATAGGGCAGTGCTCGGCTGCGCTAGAGCGAATTCGTATTGAACGTATCGCAATCCTGCGGGTTGCCCGTTTCCAGACCGCGGCGGAGCCAGCGCATGCGCTGTTCGGCCGAGCCGTGCGTGAAGGCGTCCGGCACGATCCGGCCGGTGGCTTGCTTTTGCAGAGTGTCGTCGCCGATCGCTTGGGCTGCGCGCATTCCGCCCTCCAAGTCGCCCTGCTCGATGGTGAGTTGCTTGGTTTTTGCGGCGTTACTGAACCAGACGCCGGCAAAGCAATCGGCCTGCAACTCCATACGCACCTGCAGGGCATTGGCGTCCTTCTGGCTGACCTTTTCCTTGTACGCCATGACCTGATCGGCAATGCCCAGCCGCTTTTGCACGTGATGGCCGATTTCGTGCGCCACCACATAGGCCTGCGCGAAGTTGCCAGGCACGCCGAAGCGCGTCGCCAGCTCCTTGTAGAATGTCAGGTCCAGGTAGACCTTTTCGTCTTCGGGGCAGTAGAACGGCCCCATGGCGGCTTGTCCCGTCCCGCAGCCCGTGCGGGTCTGGGAATCATACAACACCAGCTGCGGCGGGTTGTAGGATTTGCCCATGGCCGCCAGTGCCGGCGTCCAATACTCGCGCGTACTGAGCAGCACCTGTTTCACATAATGATCCAGCGGATCGCCGCCTGGTTTGATGTTTCCCGCGCCCACGCCATTGTTGGCTGATTGGCTACCGGGCAGGCCCGGAATGTTCCACTGCGGCAGTGATTGCCCGTTCTGGTCCTGGCTTGGCATCGGAAACGAGGTATCGCCGCCGCCCATGAACGGCCTGAGATCAATGCCGAAAATGAGATAGGCGCCCAACATCAGCAGAAGTCCGAGAATGCCGATCCCGCCACGCCCGCCAATAGCAACCGGGATCTGCAGGCCGCCGTCGGAACTGCCGTAAGACCCGCCTTGTCCGCGGCGGTCCTCCACATCGGTGCTTTCGCGTTCGTCGTTGAATTTGACCATGGTGGAAGACCCTTGCACGGCGTTCTGGAGGCGATTTTCCTCTGCCCCCTTCTGGCATGCACGCTCGGGCTCCCGCAAGGGGAACCTGAGCGCAAGCTGCCACCTTCAGGCCCTCATTGCTGTAGGCCAAACGGAACCTCGGCTTGGGTGCGGATCGCCGCCGGAATGCGGGCGCGCTCGAAACCGGGCCGCGACAGAACCGGTCCGATGACGCCTTTGGTACGCCGCGTGGACTCAAGGATGGCTGCCGTCATATCAATGATGACGGCCACCGCCTCGCCCTCGGGATAGGGCTTGGGGACACCGAGTGGACGCACGCGCCACTCCATGGAGAGCATCAGCTTCAACAGGAACGTGTCGATGACGTTGGTGACCTGTCGCACGTTGTTGATGAGGCAGTACTCGATCATCCCGGCACACAGGACGCCCACCAGCCAGTCCCGCACCGCCCGGCTAGACCTGAAGGGCGCCACATAAAAGCGCGTCAATTCAAGAATATCGGTACCGACCGGCACGCCGTCGAGAGCCAGGTGCGGGAAGAGTTCGCCAAGGATGTGGGGCCGCGTGGTGGGTAGTAACCGAAGCCCGGCCAGGATCTCGTCCTCGGCGTCCAGCGCCACCAGGTAGATCGCCGAAGCGGTATCGAATTCGTCCCGCTCCTGGTCGCCAACCGGCTTCAATCCACCCCACTTGCGGCGCTTGACATAAATCTCGTAGCGCTGACGATACATCTGCTCGAACAGCGCCTGATGGCGGCTTTCATCCTTACCCGAATACGCAAACAACATCACCCGACCTCCAACTGACTGGGAAGTGGTGAGTTTTAGGCTTGGTTTATTTTTCGTTAAGCCGGGTATCCGCCTAGGTTACGGCACGAACCGCGCAGGCTTAATGTCTCGAAAAACGAGCGCGACCACCAAAATCTATGGGTTTCGCGGTCTCAAATGCTGTGCGCCAAGGCACCGAACTTGACGTATTATTTCGAGAACTGCATTACGTCGCTGCGCATGCGGGTCAACGACGCCATATACTCAGCAAAATCATGACTATTGCTTGTACTGCGGAAGGACCGGACAGTGAGGCACTTGGGGCTGCGGGCCCAGAAGACAAACCGGTCAACGTTGTCAATTTGCGAGACGGCCCAGGCGTAGCGCAGCCACAATCGCTTGGACACGCGTTGCGACACCGAACTTCCGTTTGGCGTTTTCGATGTGATAGTTAACGGTCTTGGAGCTGATCAAGAGGATGGCGCCAATTTCCCAGTCCGACTTACCGGCCGCCGCCCAACGCAGGCATTCCATCTCGCGCTCGGTGAGATCATATTGGCTTTGCGCCTCGGCGCGGCGCAACGTGGTGAGCTTGTTGTGCAGATAAATGGAGGCCAGCGTCACCGCTCCGCGGCTCTCCTCGTTGATCATCGGTTCGCGGCCCGCAAGGCTGACCAACCCGGTATAGCCCCCAGCCTGATAGATCGGCACCGTGAAGCCTTGGCGCATCCCCATTTCGGCGCACTCCGCCATGATCTGGCGCTCGAGAACACCCATATCGCGGCGCTCGGCGACCTCGGACCAGAGAAATGGATGATAGTTGACGAACAACTCGCGCACGACCGGGTCGACGCTGATATACTCTTTTTCGCCATAATGCTGAACCCATTCCTGCGGATAAGTGTTCAGCAGGAAGCTTGAACTCAGGTCTTCGCCCTTCTCGGGAACGCGCATGCAGATGGCGTGGTTGAACCCAAGTTTATCTGCATAGGAGGAGAAGAGGGGCAAGGCCGCGTTCGACGCCTCCACGGCGTCGAGATTCGCGACGAATTCCAAAGTCAACAGTTCAACTTCACGATGCGCCACCAGCGCCCCCAATCTTCCATGCCGTCATCTGCAGCCGGGTGAAGTC
>JAYUAJ010000280.1:0-4247 GCA_043741375.1 Hyphomicrobiaceae bacterium
CGGAGCCGGAGGGCATTGAGCGTTACGGCGATCGAGGACGTCGACATCGCGATGGCAGCAATCAGCGGCGTGACGAGGCCTGCCACCGCCAGCGGCACAAACACCGCGTTGTAGGCAATCGCGACGGCAAAGTTCTGCAAAGCCATGCGGCGGCTCCCGCGCGCCACGCTCAGCGCGTCAGCGATGGGCTGGAACGCCGCGCCCTGCCAAATGATATCGGCAGCAGTCTTTGTGATGTCTGCGGCGCTTGACGGGGACATAGATGCATGACCGGCAGCCTGCGCTGGCGCATCGTTGAGGCCATCGCCCACCATCAGCACCCGCTTTCCCTCGGCTTTGAGGGCCGCCAGCCGCGTGATCTTATCGAGTGGAGATTGGCCGCCTGCGAAATTGGCGATACCTGCCTGATTGGCAACTTCCGATACTCGGCTTGGCGTATCGCCTGAAAGGAGTTCCACGCGGTAACCGCCCGCCAGCAGCGATGCGACAACCGGAATGGCGTCAGCGCGCAGTTGATCCTTGAAGACAAAACTGATCGGGTACATTCCGGGTGTCGCGTACCATAGGCCCGCCGTCTCGTTGGACTGCTCTGCGCCTACAAACACAGCGGATCCAAGGCGCTCCTCACCCGCGCCGGTCATCACGCTCAGGCCTCGGCCCGGATACTCACGAATATCGGGCACAACCGGGATGGGGCCCTGCCGGTCAGTCGCAGCGCGCAGCAAGGCCTGGGCATAGGGATGCCGGCTCGCCGCCGCCAGACCGGCGGCCCGGCGCAGGATTTCCGGGGCGCACTTATCGAGATCGACGGGAATCGGCGCGCCGGTGGTCAGTGTGCCGGTCTTGTCGAGAACGATGGTGTCGATGTCGGCCAGCCGCTCTAAGCCGTCGGCAGCCTTCAGGATCAACCCACGGGCAAACAAGCGGCTTGAGGCGGCAACCTGCACCGCCGGAACCGCCAACGCCAGCGCACACGGGCAGGTTATGATGAGGACGGCGATGGCGGCGGTCAGCGCCGTCTGCCAAGTCGCGCCCATGATAAGCCAGCCCGCGAAAGTCCCAAAGCCTAACAGATGCACAGCTGGCGCATAAATCCTGGCCGCGCGGTCAGCAAGCCTTACGTAGCGGCCCCGGCCCTGTTCGGCCGCAATCATCAGACGGCTGATCTCGGCCAACAGCGTATTGCTGTCCGTAGCTGTAGCTTCGACCTCGATGGCGCCGCTGAGGTTGATCGTGCCCGCATGCACGCGAGCGCCCGGCTTGAGGCTGCGCTGCGTCGGCTCGCCCGTGATGAGGCTTTCATCGACGTCGCTGAAGCCCTTGGCGATCAATCCGTCGGCCGGTATTCGGGCGCCCGCCGCCACGAGAAGACGCATTCCAGGTTTCAAGGCTCTTGCGGGAACATCGAGGATGCTGCCGTCAACTTGCAGAACGCTAGCCCAATCGGCCGTCAGCGCCATCAGGCCGCGCGCTGCGCCAGCGGCCCTTACGCGCATGCGCTGGTCCAGAAAGCGGCCGGTGAGCAGAAACAGCAGTAGTGTGACGGCCGCGTCGAAGTAGACCTGCTCGCTGCCGCGGATGGTTTGAAACAGGCTCATTCCGGTGGCGAGCGTGATGGCGACCGAAATGGGGACGTCCATGTTGAGGCGCCGCACTTTGATGGCGTCATAGGCGGAGCGAAAGAATGGCTGACCGGCGTAGGCGACTGCGGGTAAAGCAATGAGCGCGGAAACCCAATGAAAGAGCTGGGCCGCAGCCGGACCCATGTCGCTAACCATCCCGGCCCAAACGCCCACTGAGAGCAGCATGATGTTGGCTGCGGCAAAGCCTGCAACGCCAATGCGCACCAGCAAATCACGCTCACGGGTCTGCGCCTGGTCCGGAGGCGTCTCAGCCATGTCGGCGGCTCGATAGCCTGCGCGTGCCAGCTCATCGATCAGTTTAAGCGGTGTGACGGCCCCTGTCTTGGTGGTGACGCTGACGATGCGCGCCGAGAGATTCGCCCGCGCCGTCACGACGCCATCGACCCCTTGCAAGGCCCGCTCGACCTTGCCCATGCAGCCGCCGCAGGTCATGTTTTCAACCACCAGCAAAAACCGTTCTTGATACGCGGCTCGAACTGTTGGGGCCATCGGGACATGGTCGTCAGTTCCCGTCTCGGTGCTGAGCGATGTTACTTCAGCCATAGCCGTTGCCTCATTTGAAATTGTGTAGCGACCGGTCCGGGCTCTGCGGCCGCGACAGCAAGATCCGCAACCCAATTTCCAGGTTCGATCGGAGAGGAGAATACTACCTCATAGTGGCCCGGCGCCGTTTCCAGCATCGCCAACGGGCGATCGAAACGGTCGGTCGAGGGACGGGCAATGACGCCTTTTATGCTTAGGCCCGTGAGCGGCGCCCCGGACTTATCCGCCACGGTGAGGTCGAGGCCGCGTCGCCCCGATAGCGGAACGAGATTGGCGCTCCAGCCAAGAGCGGCCTGTCGTTGAGCGGCTGCAATGGTGGCGTTGTAGTCGAGGCCATGGCGGTAGGAATCCTCGCCATCGACCCCCGAAAACGAGCTTATAGCCAGATAGGCAAACACGCCGTTGACGGCAAAAACCACGCCGAAAGCAATGGCTAGCGCTGCAAACACGCGCCTGCCACTGAGCGGGGACTGCGATCTGGCAAGGCGTCCTGTCATGACTGCGGCTTTCTGAAAACGGCGGAATGCCTTGCGATGCTGCCATCGGCAACGTCAGTAAGCCGAAATTCAAAGTTGACGGCATTGCCTGGCAATAGCTTCAGCGCTGCTGGCGCCATGGCGATGTAGACGCGAAGAGCGACCAGAGTATCCGCTGGGTCCACGATCAAGGCGTGAGGATCGCCCTCTTGACCGAGAACGGAAACGGTTGCGCCCGGTAGACCATTGATGCCGAGGGTGAATTGACGCGGGACCTGCCGCTTGTTGAGAATTTTAAGCGTGTAGCCATCGCGGATACTGTTGTCGCTGAGGCGAACAAACAGCGGATTGCGGTCAGGCTCCAGCGTGACGCTCACGTCGCTTCGGGCGAGCAATGCATAAAGCAGCAGTACGCTGAGCAGCGCAATCAGGCCGGAATAGAGAACAATGCGTGGGCGCACGATCCTAGTCCGCGTGCCGGTTCCTTTGGCGGCGGCATCGAGATTGTGGAAAGTATCGTAGGCGATCAGCAGGTTGGGCCGGTCGACCTTGGTCATGACGCTATTGCAGGCGTCGATGCAGAGTGCGCATTGGATGCATTCAAGCTGCGCGCCATCGCGGATGTCGATGCCCATCGGACACACGGCCACGCACTGATTGCAGTCGATGCAATCGCCGCGCCCGTCCCAGCTCTGCCCCTTCTTGTGGGTGCCGCGCGGCTCGCCCCGATAGGGGCGGTAGCTGACGAGAAAAGAGTCGGCGTCGCACATAGCGCCCTGGATGCGTGGCCAGGGGCACATGTATGTGCAGACCTGCTCTCGGGCGAAGCCGCCGAGAACGTAGGTCGTGACGGTGAACAATCCGAGAAACAGCCAGGCATCGAGCGGCGCCGTGAACGTGGTATACTCGGCAAACAAGGTCGGGGCGTCGCGGAAGTAAAAGACAAAGGCGCCGCCCGTCGCCAGCGCGATCACCAACCAGCTGACGTGCGTAGCAGCTTTGCGCAAGATCTTGTCCGCGGTCCAGGGCGCTGCATCGAGCTTCATGCGCGCATTGCGGTCGCCCTGCCAGAATCGTTCGACCGCAATCATCAGGTCGGTCCAGACCGTCTGTGGGCAGGCGTATCCGCACCAAACGCGGCCCGCGAGCGATGTCACTAGAAACAAGACGAGCGCGCCCAGCACAAGTAGCCCGGTGACGAGATAGAATTCCTGCGGCCAGATTTCGAGCGGACCAATAAACAGCCGGCCATTGATTATGTCAGCAAGCAAGGCCTGGTCGGGTAGACCCGCCGCCCGCTGCCAGCGAATCCAGGGCGTGACGTAATAGATGCCCAAGGTGACCGCCATCACCACCCACTTGATGAGGCGAAATTTGCCGAAGGCGAGTTTGGGATAGATTTTTGTATGACGGCTGTAGAGGCTTCCGCCGCCGGCATCCTTGTTGACGGCCGATACGTCGATGCGCTCGGCCGATCCGGCGGCAGTGTTAATGCGGAGCGACGCGCCTGGCATTTTATTGCCCGCCGCCAAGACTATGCACATAAATGGCGAGCATCTTGATCGTTGCGGGATCAAGACGGCCG
>JAYUAJ010000281.1:0-4240 GCA_043741375.1 Hyphomicrobiaceae bacterium
AGGCGACAGCGGCGGGTCGTCCGGGTGCATGGCCAGCTTGACATTGGCCTTCTCTGCAACGGGCAGAACTCTTCGCAGGAAGTATTCAAGACTAGCCCAGAGCTCTTCTTCGCTGATCGGGCCCAACTCGGTCGGTTCCCCTGGGACATCGGCTTGGTCAAAGCTCGTGACGACCGATCCGCCGCGCGACGGCGTGCTGAGATTGGTGCGCAGCCAGTTGAAGTCCGTCATCCATTCGTAGCACCAGACTGGGATGTCGAGCTTGCCCATGTTTTCGAGCAGTGTGCAGACGGTAGTGATCTCCTCGTCACGCCCGGGCAGTCCGCGCTTAGCTTTGTTCAACGGCGGACGAGCCTCGATGACGGCTAGCCTAAATCCGCCAGCCTCGTAGCGATCTTTCATCCGCCGCAACGGCGCTAGGTCCCATGAGGCCTCGCCAGCCTCCAAACTATCGAAGGGCAATCCACCGACAGCCACATCGACGCCAGCTTGTTTCGCAAGCTTCCAAAGCGGCGATGGCGCCGGAGGAATGAATTCCGCAATTTCAATCATTCGACAGTCTTCTTGTTGGCGGCCTGCTCAAGCCGGCAGGAGTTCCGATAGGCGTTCGGATGCGAGTTGAGGTTGCTGATCATAGAGGTAACAGGACGCAGTCTGATGGTCGCTAATTCGGAACAGCGGCGGCTTGGTCTGGCAGCGCTCCATCGCAACCGGACAGCGCCCGAAGAAACGGCACCCCTCGCTGACGACGCCGGATTCCCGCGCCTTGATCGGGCGCTCGCCCCAGCGTTGGTCCAAGTTCGGCCATGGGATGGAATCGATCAGTAGACGCGTGTAAGGGTGTTGAGGCGACTTGATGACGGCGTCGACGTCCCCGGCTTCCATCACCTGTCCGCGATAGAGCACGATGATCGACTTGGCGATATGATAGGCCGTGGTCAGATCATGGGTGATGTAAATGATCGACACGCCATGATCGCGCTGCAGGTTTCGGAGCGTCTCGAGGATGGTTGCGCGCAGCGATGCGTCCACCATCGATACGGGTTCATCGGCGACCAGCAGGCGCGGTTTGAGCAGCAGCGCACGCGCGACATTGATGCGTTGGCGCTGCCCGCCCGAAAGCTGATGCGGAAAACGTCCAAGAATGTCTTCGGGGCGCAGGCCGACGGCCGTGAGCGCCTCATCCATCTTATCGCGCGCTTCAGTCTTCGATTTCGCCAGTTTGAAGCGCTGGATCGGCACGGTCAGCAGATGATCAACCGTATAGAACGGATTGAAGACGGCGAAGGGGTCCTGGAACACGGCCTGGACTTCGCGCCGGAAGGTCAACCGTTCGTCGCGGCCCAGCGTGGTGATGTCCTTGCCGCGGTAAATGATCTGCCCGGACGATGGCGTGATGAAACCCAACAGCAGCATGGCCAGCGTGGTCTTGCCGCTGCCGCTCTCGCCGGCGATGGTGAGGATGGTTGGTTCGTCTTCGCGCAGCGTCAGAGAGATGCCATTCAGAGCGGTCGTCGATTTGGCATTGATCAGGCCGCGCGAATAGACCTTGGAGATGTTGCGCAATTCAAGCAGGTTCGCCACCGTCATACCCCGCTGCCAAAGAGGTGACAGGTCACATGGCGCCCCGTCGGCAACCTCACAGCCTCAGGCCGGGTGGTCCTGCAGATATCCATGACCTTGGAACAGCGCGGGTGGAAGGTGCAGCCTCCGGGCAACCGCAACAGCGACGGGGCGAGACCGGGAATGCCCTGGAACACACCCTTGTTCTGAAGATTAGGCAAGCTACTGATCAGCGCCTTGGAATAGGGGTGTTTGGGATCGGTGAACATCTCCCGCACCGTGCTGACCTCGACCAGCCTGCCGGCATACATCACAGCCACTTTATCAACGAACTGGGCCATCAACCCCATATCGTGGCCGATCAAGATGACGGCGGACTTGATCTCTTTCTGGACGACGTCAATTGTCTCCATCACATGGCGCTGCGTGACGACATCGAGCGCGCTGGTCGGCTCGTCGGCGATGATCACTTGCGGATTGAGCAGGATGCCAATGGCGATACAGACGCGCTGCTTCATGCCGCCGCTGAGCTCGTGCGCATACATCTTGAACACGCCGGGATCGAGATCGACGGACTGCAACGCGTGCTCGCAGCGTTGTTTGGTGACCTGCTGCGGCTCCGGCGGCAGATGCGCTTTGACGGCGTCCACCATCTGCGCGCCGATCCGCGTCACCGGATTGAGCGAGTTCATGGCCCCTTGCGGGATGTAAGCGATACGGCTGAGGCGCGCCTTGCGCATCTCTTCGCCATCGAGCGACATCAGATCGACGCCGCCCACAATTACCCGGCCAGCTTCGATGCGCCCCGGCGGCTTGATCATCCGCATCATGGCCAGCGCCATCGTGCTCTTGCCAGAACCGGATTCGCCCACCATGCCGAGCTTCTCGCCGGCGTTGAGCGTGAAGCTCACGTCGTCGAGCGCTTTGGCGCGCCCCGCATCGGTGTAGTAGGTCACCTCAAGGTGTTGCACCTGAAGGACGGGTGCAACGTCGGTCATCTTGATGGCTATGCGGTCAGCGGCAAGAGACGAGTCCGCCATATCTACTCCGTCCTGCGCATGCGCGGATTGGCCAATTCATCGAGCCCCATGTTGATCATGGCGAGCGAGCCGAGGATCAGGATCATGGCGATCGCCGGCTCGATCGGCCACCACCACCAGCCATTGAAGAAGGCGCCCTGGGTCTGCGCCGACCAGATGATGTTGCCGAGCAGAGGTTCGCGCAATGGTCCAAGCCCGAGTACGGCAAGATAGAATGAGGCGTAGACCGCGGAAAAGACCTGCGCGACAAAGGCGGCGGCGATGAAGGGAAGGAGGTTGGGCAGGATTTCCTTAAAAATGATGCCGAGATCACTCACGCCCGAAAGTTTGGCGACCGAAACAAATTGCCGTTCCTTCATGGTGAGCACCTGGGACCGGATCACCAGGGTTGGTCCCATCCAGGCCAGCATCACGACGATCATTGCCATCATCAGAATCGTCACGCTGCGCTTGTCCAGGGATCCGGCCACCACCACCTGTATAAGCAGTACGGGAATGGGTGTGAGAATCTGGCACACGCCGCGAATAATGGTGTCGATCCAGCCCCCGAAATAGGCTGAGATGAAGCCAAGTATGATGCCGATCAGCGTGCCGATTCCGCCGGCCATAACGCCGATGGCCGCAGTCTGCCACATGCCTACGACCATGGCGGCGAGCAAGTTGCGGCCGAAGAAATCCGTACCAAGCAGATAATCGAGACTTGGCGGCCGTTTCGCAGGCGCTGACAGCGGGTAGGCCTTGCCGGGATCGACGGCCAGGAAGCCAACGAGCGTGAAAGCGACCAAGAGGAGGAGCACGAACAGACCAATGCCGAGGCTCTTGTTGCGGCGGAGATAGCGCAGCGACAGCACAAGTCTGCTTGGTTGGTGGAATTGGGACTCTGACAGCGCGATAGTCGTCATAGACAGCCCCCTAGTCTTGTTGAATGCGTGGATCGAGCAGGGGGTAGATGAACTCCATCAGCACCATAAGTGTCGCCACGGCGATGGTAATGAAGAGCGTGATCCCGTAGATCACGGGGAAGTCGTTGGAGCGGATTGCGTCATTCAGCGCCGTTCCTATTCCAGGAAGCCCGAAGATACCTTCCAGAACGACCGCCGAAGGAATGACTGTGCCAAGCGCAATGGCAAAGCCAGTGACCTGGGGGAGCAGGGCGTTGCGCAGATAGTAGTCGCGGAAAATGCTCACGCCACCGAGGCCCTTGTGCTCGGCGAATGTCACATAGTCCTCGCCTTGGATGGTCACGCCCATGCCGCGCATGGAGAGCACCCACCCGCCTGCCGAGCCAAAAATCAACGCCAGCGCCGGCAGAATCTGATGTTTGAGAACATCCAGGGCAAAATCCCACGACCAGTTCGGCACCTTACCGATCGAATAGGCGCCGCCAAGCGGCAGGAGTTTAAACCTGAAGCCAACAACGAATAATAACAACACGCCCATCAACACCGGCGGCACGCCTTGCAGCAGGACAAAGGGGGTCGCAATGGCCCGCATCCATCCAGGCGCCCGCTGCCAGGCGGCGACGGCGCCGAGCAGATTGCCGATTAAAAAACTGAGGATAGTCGTGACGATCAGGAGGCTTAGCGTCCAGGGCAGCGCCTGGCTGATGACGTCGAGAACGGTGGTGGGGTATTTTT
>JAYUAJ010000282.1:0-4231 GCA_043741375.1 Hyphomicrobiaceae bacterium
TTTCGCTTCCGGATAAGCAGTGCTGCGTGCCGGCCCCGTGCGCGATGATGATCAACGGGGGTTGGGGGTAGTCCGCCTAAAATCTGCGCACCTGCTCAAAAATCAAGCAATCGGCCGCGACGGCTGCCATCGCGTCACGATTTCTGCGCGCGCGTGCCAAAATCCGTCCGCTGATGAAATATGCGGGCTAGCGCCTCGAAGCGGCGGAGCATCGGGAGATCAAGTTCCATGGGCCCACCATCTCAAAATGCAATGATGCTATATCAAAATCCGAATTGACACCTCCGGTATCACGGCCCTATGCTCAAACCCATAATAAGAAGAAGCATGTAACCAGGAGGAGCACCGTATGGATCTCGGCATCAAGGGTCGGATAGCCATTGTCACGGGTGGCACTCGCGGCATTGGGCGCGTCACTGCCAAGCTGTTTCTGGACGAGGGCGTCAAAGTCGCGATCTGCTCGCGCAATGGGGCAGAAGCGATTAAGGCCGCGGCAGAGCTTGCGGCGGAAACCAACGGCGAATGTTTCGGCACGCAGTGCGATACATCCCGCCCGGGTGATATCGACCGGTTCGTGCCGGAGGTGATCGCGCGTTACGGCGGAGTCGACATTCTGCACAATAACGCCGGCACGATGTACTCGGGGCGGTTTGAGGCCATGACCGACGATGGCCTGCAGAAGCAACTGGATACGAAACTGTTCGGTTTCATTCGGCTCATCCGTGCGGTTCATCCCCATATGAAAAAGAAACAATGGGGTCGCATTGTCAACAACATCGGCGGCGCCGGCAAGGAACCGGATCCGTACATGTTCGGCAGCGGCATCACCAACAGTGCGCTACTCAACATTACGAAGTCGCTGTCGACGGAGTTTGCTCCGGACAAAATTCTGGTTAACGCCATCTGCCCGGGCTGGGTTGATACCAAGCTGTGGCGCGTCAACGCCGATGGCCTGCAGAAAGAGCTGGGAGTTGCCTCGGAAGACGAAGCCCGCAAGCAGGCAGCGCGCAAAAATGCGCTCGGCCGCTTCGGCAAGCCCGAGGAACTGGCCAATGCCGTGGTATTCCTGTGCTCGGAGCGTGCCAGTTACATCACGGGCGTTTCGCTCAATCTGGACGGCGGACGGCTGAAAGGCTTGTGGTAGTCGGCACGGCGGGAGTTGTGGTGCGCATTCCTCGCATGAGTCACGGCGCGGCCAGGTTCCGCGGTGCAATTCGATGACCGCGGACGATGATGCGCGCGGCAGGCCACGCAACCTGACGGCAGCGGATGGGCACATGTTGCGAGCCTATCGAGTCGACCCTGTGGGCGCCGCCAGGGGAGGCTTGGTGGTGCTGCATGAGATTTTTGGCGTCAACGAGCACATGCGGGACGTTTGCGACGACTATGCCCGGCGCGGATACTTGGTAGTGGCGCCCGCATTGTTCGACCGCGTCGAGCGCGGCGTGGAGCTTGACTACGGTATTGAGGGAATCGCTCGAGGCCGGGACCTTCGGTCGAAGATCGCCTGGGAGAGCAGCTTGCTCGACGTACAGGCCGCTATCGATGCGGCGGGCCAAGGTGGCGCTGTGGCAGTGCTTGGGTATTGTTGGGGCGGAACGCTGGCATACCTGGCGGCAACGCGTTTGCGCGGGCTGGCCTGTGCGGTCAGCTACTACGGAGGCCAGACCACGCCTTTCGCGGCGGAGCGCGCGCGCGTACCCATGATGATGCACTTCGGCGAGATGGACCCGCGAATTCCGGAAGCCGATATCCTGGAGGTTGCGCGCCATAATCCAACAATCGAGATACACAAGTATCCAGCGGATCATGGCTTCAACTGTGACAGTCGCAAGGAGTGGCACGCGGCGAGCGCGCATAGTGCTTTGGAGCGTACGCTTTCGTTCTTGAAGGTTGGGTTGCACGCTCGCGAGGCAGGCGTCTGATCGGCACGCGGTAAATGTAGGAGGAGCGTTTGAATCTCGGATTGCAAGGCAAGGTGGCCATTGTCACGGGGGCGTCCCGCGGCATCGGCAAGGCCGTTGCGCAGGCGATGGTAGCTGAAGGCGCTATCGTGGCTCTTTGCGCGCGCGGCGACGAGCGTCTCCAGGAAACAGCAAAGGAATTGCGCGCGCTCGGCGGGCGGGTGCTTGCCATGGCAATCGATGTCACGGACGAGGCGGCGGTAGATCGGCTGGTGCGCACAGTGTCGGCCGAGTTCGGCCGAATCGACATCCTCGTGAACAACGCGGGTACGCATATCCGTGGCACGGTGTTGGATACCACGGTCGATTTGCTGGACCAGCAGTTGCGCAACAAAGTATTCGGCTTTTTCCTGATGACCAAGGCGGTCCTGCCGATGATGAGGGCGCAACGTGATGGCAGGATCGTCAATGTGGTGGGCCAGGCGGCGCGACACCCGCATCCAGACCGGTTTCCTTCCGGTGTCACCAACGCTGCTTTGATGGCCATGACCAAGTCGGTATCCGATGGCATGGCGCGTGACAATATCCGCGTCAATGCCGTGTGCCCGCAATACATCGAGACCGAACTGTTGGCTTCACTTATTGCCAAAGAGATGCGTGAGCGGAAGGTGGATCGCGACACAGCCGCCGCGGGATTCACGCGGGCCAACGTTTTGGGCCGCACCGGACGCCCCGACGAGGTCGCTGATCTGGTGACCTTTCTCGCATCGGATGCTGCCAACTTCGTCACGGGTACCGCCGTCAGCGTCGATGGCGGATATCACCGGTATGTGTTCGGATAGGGAGTTGGCATGGACTTAGGATTGACTGGCAAGTCGGCGCTTGTAACCGGAGGCACGAGCGGAATTGGCCTTGCCATCGCTCGCCGACTCGGCGAGGAAGGATGCACGCTGATGATCTGCGGGCGCGATGCCACGCGCCTTGCCGCGGCATTGCGAACACTTCGCGGTGACGACATCCACTGCAACGGTGTGATCGCGGACATGACTGTGCCAGCGCAAGTGGCAACACTGGTGCAGTCGACCATTGCTTCTGCGGGGCGGCTTGATATCGTAGTCAGCAATGCTGGAACACACCTGCAAGGTCCGGTGGAACATGTGACGGCCCAGCAACTGGAGCAGCACCTGCGCACGAAGGTGATCGGACCATGGGAGCTGGCGCGGCAGGTTGCACCGCAAATGCGCGCACAGGGTGGAGGCCGGTTTATCGTGATAATCGGGCAGGCCGGCAAGGTGCCTGGTGCCAATGTCATTGCATCGGCCATCAGCAATGCGGCACAGCATGCCTTTGTGAAGTCGCTTTCAGATGACCTTGGGCGAAGCAATATCCTGGTAAACGCGGTTTGCCCCAGTCGCATCGCCAGCCCCCTCACCGACAAGCTTCATCTCTTCAACGAGTATTACCTGGGACGAAGCCTGGAGCAGCAGGAGGCAAAGTGGGGCGCGGATGTTCCGCTGGGTAGGTTCGGCGTCCCTGACGACATAGCCAATGCCGTGGCTTTCATGGCTTCGGACCGTGCATCTTTCATTGTGGGCTCGAACATTGATGTCGATGGCGGCTACCAGCGTTCCATTATCTGACGCGACGGCCGCCCTGGTCCGGATCGAATCGCTGCACAAGGCGTTTCACCGTGGCAAGGAGGTTGTTCAGGCCGTTGCCGGCATTGATCTCACGGTGGCGCAGGGCGAGATCGTGGCGATCATCGGTCCAAGCGGCTGTGGCAAGTCGACGTTGCTGCACATGATCGCCGGGCTCTACGCGCCAACCAGCGGCAGCGTCAATTATCGTGACAAGGTGGTGACGGATGTCAACACCGCCGTGGCATACATGACACAGAAGGACAACCTGCTGCCGTGGCGCACCGTCCGCGACAATGTGGCCTTTCCGCTCGAACTGGCTGGCGTGGCCCAGGCAGAGCGGGCACGCCGCGCCGACGAAGTCCTTGCCAAGGTTGGTCTGGCCGGTTTTGAACGTCGCTACTCGGCAGAGCTTTCCGGTGGCATGCGAAAGCGCGCTTGCCTGGCGCGGATGCTTCTGCAAGGGGCCGAGTGCCTGCTGCTGGACGAGCCGTTTGCCGCACTCGATGCGCAACTGAAGCTGTCGATGCACGACCTGCTGCTTCGGCTCGCGGCCGAGGGCAAGCAGACGGTGGTCTTTGTGACCCATGATCTCGTCGAGGCTGTCACGCTGGCCGATCGCGTTATCGTCTGCACGCGGCGCCCGGCGGTGGTGGCACTGGAGCAACGCGTGAATCTTCCGCGTCCACG
>JAYUAJ010000283.1:0-21502 GCA_043741375.1 Hyphomicrobiaceae bacterium
TCGCCGAGTTTTGCCACCATCGACAACATTGCCTCGCTGCTGAACAACAACTCCGTCAACGTCATATGGGCCGTCGGCCTGCTGGTCGTCCTGATCGCGGGCGGCATCGACATCTCCTTCGCGGTCGCGGCGTCGGTGGTGCAATACCTCTGCGTCTACGCCTTCAACGCCGTCGGCGGCGGCAATTGGGTGATTGGTTTCATCGTTGCCGGCGTCCTCGGCACGGCCATCGGCTTCATCAACGCGGGCCTAATCCACACTTTCCGCATCATCTCAATCGTGGTCACCATCGCCACCTTCAACGCCCTGTTCGGACTCTTGATGTTCATCACGTCGGGCCGCTTCCTCTATGATTTGCCCGAGTGGTGGACGAACCGGGTCGCCGTCGTCTCGTTCGGCGCGTCTGATCTGATCCTGCCCGTGGCCGTCATGGTTGGAGCCATGGCCCTCACCTGGTTTCTCATCAGCTTCACCACCACAGGCCGCCAGCTCTACGCCTTTGGCGACAATCCCGAAGGCGCCCGGCGCGCCGGCATCAGCGCAGGACGTATGCGGTTTATCTCCTTCGGCTGGATGGGTTTCATGGCCGGCATCGGCGGACTTATGCAGGCCAACATCGTGCAGGAAGTGGTGCCGAACGCCCTGATCGGCCGCGAGTTGGATGTGCTGGCCGCCGTGGTGCTGGGCGGCGCGCGGCTCGGCGGCGGACGCGGCTCGGTGCTTGGCTGCTTTCTCGGCGTGCTCCTGGTCGCCATCACGCAGAACGGGCTCAACCTGATTGGCGTCTCGCCCTTCGCGTTCAAGATGGTGATCGGCGTCATCATCCTTTTTGCGATATCCATGTCGAACCTGGATTTGTCCAGGTTTTCGCCGACCGCCGCAAGGAGCCGCTAGATGCCGTCGCTCTATGCCAAGTTGGACAAGGCGTTCGGTAGCGGAGTGCTGGGCCTGCTCGGTTTTCTCGCGCTCGTTCTGGTCGCCTTCAGCCTGGCCTCACCACAGTTTCTATCAGCCGCCAACTTCAACTCCATGGCCTTCCAGTTGCCCGAGTTGGGACTGCTGACGCTCGCCATGCTGATGCCGATCATCTCGGGCGGCTTTAACTTGGCCATCATCTACACAGCCAACATCAGTGGGCTGACGCTGGCCTGGATCCTCAATCAGAACGGCGGCGTCAACGCCAGCTTTCCGGTGTTCATCGCGGGCTCGGTAGCGGCTCTCGCGGTTGGGGGCCTGTCGGGCGCCGTCATGGGGGCCGTCATCGCCTGTGTGGGTGCCCATCCCATCCTGGTCTCGCTGGCCATGATGATCTTTTTACGCGGCCTCGGAGAATTCCTCACCAAGGGCGGTGACATCTCCGGCTTTCCCGATTTTCTCCACGGCATGGGCCATGGCTTCATCCTCGGCATACCCGTCCCGCTGCTGATCTTCCTGGCCGCAGCCATCGCCTGGCATGTGCTGCTCACCCGCACGCGGCACGGGCTGTCGGTCTCCATGATCGGCTCCAACATCAAGGCCGCCAGCTATTCCGGCGTGCACACCAAACGCACGCTGACGTTGATCTACGCGCTCTCGGGCATGATGTGCGCGCTCGCTGGCATCCTGATGCTGACGCGCTTCAACTCCGTCCGCGTCGGCCACGGCGAAGCGCTGCTGCTGGTGACCGTGCTCGCCTGTTTCCTCGGCGGCGTCGATCCGTTCGGCGGTTTTGGCCGCGTCGTGCCAGTTGTGATAGCGCTAGTCATTTTACAGGTGTTGTCCTCGGGCCTTAATCTTCTTGGCGCCAACCAGCACCTCTCCACTGCCGTCTGGGGACTTTTCCTCATCGGCGTGATGATCTTGCGCTGGGCGGCGGCGACCTACCAATCGTCCATGCAACAAAAGGAATGATGCGATGAAGGGCTTTGGCGTGCACACTAGCATGTGGACGATGACGTGGGATCGCGCCGGGGCCGAGAAGGCCGTGGCGGCGGCGGTGCGCTACAAGATGGATTTCATCGAGATCGCGCTGCTCAACGCGCCGGCGGTGGATGCTCCGCATACGCGCGCGCTGCTGGAGAAGCACAATCTGAAAGCAGTCTGCTCATTGGGCCTGCCCGAGCACGCCTGGGCCTCGCGCCATCCCGAAAAGGCCATCGAGCACTTAAAAGTCGCCATCGACAAGACCGCCGAGATGGGCTGCCTCGCGCTCTCCGGCGTCACCTATGGCGGCATCGGCGAGCGCACGGGCGTTCCGCCAACACAGACCGAGTACGACAACATCGCCACGGCGCTCGGGCCGGCCGCCAAGCACGCCAAGTCGCGCGGCATCCTCTTTGGAATTGAGCCGGTCAACCGCTACGAGAACCATCTCATCAATACCGGCTGGCAGGCCGTCGAAATGGTCGAGAAGGTCGGCTCCGACAACATTTTCGTTCATCTCGACACGTACCATATGAACATCGAGGAGAAGGGCGCCGGCAACGGCATTCTCGATGCGCGCGAGCACATCAAATATATCCATCTCTCCGAGAGCGACCGCGGCGTGCCCGGCTGCGGCACCTGCGACTGGGACGAGGTCTACGCCACGCTCGCCGCCATCGGTTTTAAGGGCGGGCTGGCCATGGAGAGCTTCATCAACATGCCGCCCGAGATCGCCTACGGCCTCGCCGTCTGGCGCCCCGTGGCCAAGGACGAGGCCGAGGTGATGGGCGAGGGCCTGCCGTTCCTGCGCAATAAGGCTAAGCAATACAAGCTGCTCTGAGGGCATGTTAATGGTAGGGCTGGAGCCGCCGATCTAAAATTGCGGCAAAGTGTGTCTAACGTCAGTTGCCTGACGCTATGGGTCAAACGCGTCGTGCGCTAACCATACCGCTGAAGAACTGATCTGAAACAGGACGCAAAATCAAGCTCTTGGTCACTTGAGGCGCAATCTAGCCTGTCTCTCAACCATGGAGACAGACGATGAACAGCAATGAAGCCTTGATCACCAAACTGCCGGTCCGGCGAACGCCTTGGAACAAGGGCAAGCTCGTCGGCGCGAAGCCACCGCTGCGGCCAAGCCACGTGTGGTCGTCAATCGCCTGCCTGGCTTGGTCGGTGAGTTCGAACCGCACGTGCCTGCCAGTCTTTTTCTGCCGGATCGTTGCTCGATCCATGGCATAGCCACTCGGCGCCACGCCATCGACACGCACGGCGACTACATCGCAGCCGCGCAATTTGCTGTCGATCGCAAGGTTGAAGAGCGCCAGGTCTAGCTTGCGGTCCCCCATCTGCAGCTTGGTCCGAATCGACCACATGTGACTCGGCCGCAGCGGTGGCTTCGCATCGACCAGCTTGCCCTTGTTCCAAGGCGTTCGCCGGACCGGCAGTTTGGTGATCGAGGCTTCATTGTCGTTCATCGCCTGTCTCCATGGTTGAGAGACAGGCTAGATTGCGCCTCAACTGTCCTAGTGATTGATTTCGCGTCCTGTTTCGGACCAGTTCTTCAGCGGTATGGTTAGTTAGCGCACGACGCGTTTGACCCGCAGGAAACATCTCTTGGCATCTCATTTGCGACGAACGATACAATGCGACTTGGTGAGGCGCACGTCGAAGGGTGGCGTGCCAGGTTGCGTGCCCCTCCCTGCCTTCGCCAGCGTGTTCGACAAGCCCAGGCAAGCCTCCAACGTGTCGCCCGCTAGCACGCCATCCGCAGCCAGCGCGACAGGGAGCGCCATCACTACCGGCGTGAAATCAAACCTATCGAGAAAGCAAAGCGACCAGAGTTCGTGCCGACCATGATCAAAGACCTGATCCACCACCGCCCGGACGAAACGGCGGGGGGGTCATCAGCATGTCTGTGACCGGCTTTGGCAAATCACCCATCGGGTTGGTTCTGGTCGGCATGCCGTCGACAAACGGCAGGAGCTGTTGGCGGGCGATTTCGAAAACCCGCCGGAGTTCGACGACCGGAAAAGCATGCTCGTCCACCCGCAAGCTCAGGTAGGGATAGTCTTCTTTGGCATGCACAAGCACGGCGGCGGATTGGCGGCCGCGTTTGTCGCCACCCACGTTCTGCGCAGCTTCGAGCACCCCGACTAGTCGTTCAGGCAGTGGCAGGCCGGCCATCTTCGTGAACGCTTCAGCCATTGCCTGAACTGTCCGCTCTCCAACAAGCATGTTGCCCTGCACCGAGAAATCTTGCCCAGTGATATGGCCGAACCATTGCGTGCATCCTGTGCCGCTCCAGGCGGCGCTGCCGCCCTTGCTATCGACGATACCGAGCTGGCGCACGTCGCGGCCGGGATCGTCAGCGATCAGCTTGTCGAGGGTCTGCTGGGCGCTCAACCTCTGGCCGAGCAGCTTCAGACCATCGATGCCGAGGTAGGGGTTGACCCAGGATTGGGTGGATATGGCGCCGACGCCGGATTGCACGTACGGGCAGATGCCGCCGACACCGGGAACGGCGGTCGAAACGGCGACACCGAGCATACCCGTCTTGGAGCAGCGGGCAGAGATCGAGAACGTGTTGACTTCAAGCATCGGTGGACCTCCTGAGCGTGGGCGAATTGCGACGTGCAAGGCTATATCGGATGAGAGTGGTGTGCGATGTCCGGCACAGCCTGCAGCAGGGTTCGGGTGTAGTCGTGTTGTGGATTGGCGAAAACCTCCTTGGTCGCGCCAAACTCGACGATTGTGCCGCGGTGCATGACGGCGACCTTATCGCTCAAATAGCGGATGACACCGAGATTGTGACTGACGAAGACATAGGTGAGCCCTAGCTCTTTCTTCATGTCCTTGAACAGATTGAGGATCTGCGCCTGCACGGAGACATCGAGCGCCGACGTGGGCTCGTCGGCGAGTACGACGGCGGGACGCAAGACAATCGCGCGTGCGATGGCGACACGTTGCCGTTGCCCGCCGCTGAGCTGATGCGGATAGCGCCGGGCGAAGCTTGGTTGCAGGCCTACACGCGCCAGCACTTGCTCGACAGCATCGCGCCTTTCGGAGCGGGTGCCTATGGAATGCACTTCGAGGGGCGCGGCCAGGATTGCCTCGATACTCTGGCGTGGATTGAACGAAGACATCGGATCCTGGAAGACGGCCTGCACCTGCCGGCGGAACTGCTGCAAGGCATCGCCCCGCAGAGACCAGACATCGGCGCCCTGGTGGTAAACCTGTCCCGCCGTGGGCCGGGCCAGACGGAGCATCATGCGCAGGACAGTGGATTTGCCAGAGCCCGACTCGCCGACGATACCGAGCGTCTGTCCTTTGCCCACGCTGAGGCTGACGTCATCGACAGCAAGAACTCTCTCGCGAGCCCAAAGGCTTGCACCGGTTGCAAAGGACTTGCTCAAGGCCCGGCACTCGAGTAGCGCGTGCGTCATGTGCTGGTCTCACATCGCCAGCACGCGGCAGCGTGTCCAGGGGCGACCTCGATCGCAGCCGGTGCCGCGTTGCATCGCTCGTCAGCACGATCACAACGGTCGCTGAAGCGGCATCCTTTCGGCAATTGCCAGGGCAACGGAATCTGGCCGCGGATGGATACGAGAGTCGACTGCACGGAATGCACTGTCGGCGTCGCGCGCAAGAGCGCCTGGGTGTACGGATGGCTCGGCTGCGCGAATATCCGCGCCGCTGGCCCATGCTCGACCACCGCACCTGCATACATGACGTAGAGCCTGTCGCACAGCCCGGCAACGACGGCCAGGTCATGGCTGATGAACAGAATGGACGTACCGTGGGTATCCCGGATCTCGCGTAACAGTTTCAGAATCTGGGCCTGAACAGTGACGTCAAGGGCCGTCGTCGGCTCGTCGGCGATCAGCAGTTCCGGCTCTAGAGCCAAGCCCATGGCAATCATCGCGCGCTGTTGCATGCCGCCCGAGTACTGATGCGGATACTCGGTCGCGCGCCGGCCGGGATCGCGCAGATGCACGGAGGCAAGCAGGGCGCTGGCCTTGGTGCGGGCGTTGTCCCAAGTGAGCCGCCGATGAATGGTGAAAGGCTCCGCGACCTGATCGCCCACTCTCAGCAGCGGATTGAGAGCCCGCAACGCATCTTGTGGGATAAACGCAATGCGGCTGCCACGTATAGCCCGTCGCTGCGATGGGTTCAGCTCGAGGAGGTTCTGGCCCGCCAGCCGTATAGCCCCGGACGCGATGCGGGCCGCATTCGGCAGCAGCCCCAGGATGCTCAGGGCAGTGAGTGTCTTGCCGCTTCCCGATTCGCCAATGACGCCAACGATCTCACCACGTCCTATTGTCAGGTCGATAGCATCCACCACGCGCGCAACACCGCGGCGCGAATGAAACTCGATGGACAGGCGTTCGATGTCCAGAACCGGGCCGGCGAGCGCTTCCCGTGTGGCCGCTGCTGGCATGTCAATCTCTGAGATGGGGATCGAGGACATCGCGCAGGCCATCGCCCAAGAGGTTGAAGCCAAGCACACACAAGAACAAGGCCAGACCCGGCACAATGCTGAGCCACGGCGCCTGGGTCATGAAACCACGTCCTGTGTTCAGCATGTTGCCCCATGATGGCTCTGGCGGCTGGGCTCCAAGCCCAAGAAAGCTCAAGGCCGATTCCAGCAGCACGGCGTACGCAAACGCGACAGCGGCCTCGACGAGCAAAGGTGTCACAACATTGGGAAGAATCTCACGCAAAAGGATCCGCATGTTTCCCATGCCGATGGTGCGGGCGGACTCGATATAGGGCATGCTTAAAACGGCGGTTGTGGAAGCGCGAGAGAGCCGGGCGAAGCCGGGAATGAATATGATACCAATGGCAATCATCGCATTGAGAACGCTGGTGCCGAGGCTGGCCATGAGAACCACCGCCAAGAGGATGGCTGGAAAGGAAAACAGCAATTCCATGCAGCGCATCAGCAGAAGATCGGCCAGTCCGCCGGCATAGGCTGCGATGATGCCGATCACCGCGCCACCGATGAGGCCGACGCCGACTGCGACGAGCGCCACCTCGACTGAAATCCGGGCGGCAAAAATCGTGCGCGAGAGAACATCGCGCCCGACTTCGTCAGTCCCCAACCAATGGGCGCGACTGGGGCCTAACAGCATTTGGCTCACGTCGAGGTCGTATGGCGAGTACGGCGCGACTATGGGGGCGAACAACGCTGACAACAGCACGAGGCTGACGAGGAGGGTCCCCGCGGTGAAAAGGCCATGGCGCCGAAGACTGAACGTCGAACTCGTCCCGGCCGTACGTTCTGGCTCCGAAGTGGCCCCGGTGGTCACGCGGCACCTCGCGCCCGCGATTGCCGGGGATCCAACAGGGCGGCAACAAGATCGACAAGCATGTTGGCGGTGAGCACCACGATGGTGATGACCAGCGCCGCTGCAAGCAGCACCGGATAGTCGCGATTGATGATGCCGACCAGGACAAGTGAGCCGATACCCGGCAGCCGGAAAATGTCCTCAATGACGACGACCCCGCCGAACAGGAACCCGAATTCGACCGCACCGACCGTCAGGAATGGAATGAGTGCGTTGCGAAGTGCGTGCCGGACAACGACAATCCAGGCGGATGCACCCTTGGCATGGGCCGTGCGGATGTAGTCAGATGAAAGAACGTCCAGCATCGAGGTCCGCATGATGCGCAAGAGCAGGGCCGAGGACACCAATCCCAATGAGAGGGCCGGCATCACCATTTGCCAGAGATTGCGCCACGGTGCCTCGAAAAACGGCGTGTAGCCGCCGGCGGGCATGATCCGCAGCTTGAGAGCAAAGACCAGCACGAGCAGCGTCGCCAACCAGAAGCTGGGAATGGCGCCGAGGATGGTCGCGAGCGAGGTTATGACCGCATCAGCTGCACGCTGATGGCGAAAGGCAGCTATCGCCCCCAAGGGCACGGCGATCAAGTTGGCCACAAGAAAGGCGAGCACGGCCAGTTCCAAGGTCACCGGCAATCGCTTCACAAGCTCAGGACCAACCGCGACCCGGTTCTGGAACGACTTGCCAAAGTCGCCGGACAGGGCTTTGCCGAGCCAGTCTGCATATTGCACATAGAGCGGACGATCCAGGCCATTTTGAGCTTCGAAACGCATGATGGCCTGCGGCGTGGCATCGACTCCCAGGGCCGAACGGGCAGCTGAGCCGGGCACCACGTTGATGGCGATGAACAGTACAATCGATGCCGCCATCAACGTCGGGATGAAAAGCGCCAGCCGGACAAGCACGAGTCGAACCATGGGCCTCTACCTCCGCACCAGGCGATCTGAGGCGCCCAGTGTCGCACGGTTGTCGCCGAGCGCACGTTGGGGCGACAACCATGCGAGAAGGCCAGCCATCAGGACTCGAACCAGGAGTCCTTCAGCGTCTTCAAGAAGCCTGTCCGCAGTGGCGTGAAGCCCTGCAGCTTGGCCGAATGGGCCATGAGCAGCCAGGCATTGACCAAGGGCACGACATCCATTTCGGCCAGCGATAGCTCCTGCTGCTTTTTGTAGGCTGCCTTGCGTGCATCCAGGGTGGCGCCAGTCTTGGCTTCCTCAAGGATTGCATCCATTTCCTTGCTGCAGCTTTTCTGCACGTTGATGGCCATGCCGCACTTGTAGTTGTTGGTGACGAAATCGTCGGGATCAGCGAGCGGGCTCACCCAGTACATCGTAGTGATGTCGAACTTGCTCGGCCCCCAGACCTCATCCCAATAGCGTGGGATCTCCATCGTGCTGATCTTTGCCTTGATTCCCGCCGCCGCCAGATTGGCCTGAATGATCGGGGCCATGGCCATCATGGCCGGGAACGACGAGGCGACGGTCATACTGGTTTCAAAACCGTTCGGGAACCCAGCCTCTGTCAGCAGATGCTTGGCCTTCTCTGGATCCCCACCATCCTTGAAATATTTCAGATCAGCGAACGCCCAATTCCATTGTGGTATGACGCCGCCGGCAATGGGTGTTGCCTGGCCGAAGAAGGCCCCTTGCACCAATGCCTTGCGGTCCAAGGCATGGGCGATTGCCTGGCGAACCTTGGGGTTGTCCATCGGCTTGCTGTTGTTGTTCGGCAGCAGCCAATAATAACGCGAACCTTCCAATGTCAGCGTCTTCAAATCGGAATTGCCCTGTACGGCCGCCCAGTCCTTGGGTGGAATCTCGTTGGAGAAATTCACCTCGCCGGACATCACCGCATTGGTCAGCGCAGTTACGTCCGAGATGATGCGAAACTCCATCGCGTCGAAATAGGGCTTCCCTTCCTGGAAGTAGCTCCCGTTGCGCTCAAACTTGATGGCGGAGCGCGGTTCGTAGCTGACAAACTTGAAGGGGCCCGAGCCGACAGGCTTTGCATTCAAGTCATGGCCAGACTCGACGAGTTTCTTGGGAACGATCGAGCTGCCAGGGAAAGCCATGTAGACCAGGAACGGTCCGGTACTTTTCTTCAGCTTGAAGCGCACCGTCAGCTTGTCGACGATATCGACGCTGTCGATCGTCTCGACTTGGGCGCCGTAGGAATAGCCCGAATCCTTGGCACGCAGGCGGTCGAAGCTGAACTTGACATCCTCGGCCGTCAGCTCATCGCCATTGTGGAACTTGACCCCCGGCCGCAATTTGAATGTAAATTGCAGACCATCCGTGGACGCTTCATAACTCTCGGCGAGTTCCGGATAGGGCTTGGCGTCGGGATCAAGAGCCATGAGCGTCGAATAGACCTGCTCGATGACGACATGGGACATGCCGCTTGGACCGCGCACAGGGTCGAAGCCAGCAGGATCGGCCGAGAAGGCTGCTTTCAGAACACCGCCCTGCTTGGGTGCCGCGACAGCCGGAAGAGCACCTTGCCAGGATAACCCGGCGAAGCTGAGAGCAGCAACACCAGCGCTTCTGGCGAGCATCTGCCGACGCGAAAGTGCATACGATGTTGGACCGAGCCTGCGCATTGCACACTCCTTGCTGAAAGCCAGCCGTCCGCGGATCGACTTGCACCGGGTTCAGTCTGGCAGCTCCACCCTAGATTCCGTGTTTTGCTTGTTGATACGAATGTGGACCACGGCGATTTAGGTGTCAATCAATCCTCGGGTCAATCCTCGGGTCTTCCGGCGGCCCGTCTCGGTTGCTCAATCGGCTCACGCCCAATTGCCTTCACTAAGTCGGTCCAACAGGCGAGAAAGCATTCGCTCACACGCCTCGATCTGCTCAACCGCCAGAAACTCGTCAGGTTTGTGCGCTTGCTCGATTGAGCCAGGGCCACAGACCAGGGACGTCACCCCGGCGCGGGATTGAAAGAGGCCCGCCTCAGTGCCGTAGGCTACTTTGCTGTGGTCGTTGCGCCCGACCAATTGCTTGACGAAGGTGACGGCGGGGTGTCCCGGCGCGAGGTCGAGGCCCGGATATTCGTAGACAGGCTCCATGACGATGCCGGCTTCCGGCGCGACCGCCCGCATGCTTGGCAACAGCTCCTGCGCAATGAAGGTTTCGATGCGACGCACCACAGCTTCGGCATCGACCGAGGCAAGATGGCGAAATTCAAAGATTAGATTGCAGTGTTCAGGCACGATGTTGATCGCCGTTCCGCCGTCGATCAGCCCGGTGGAAAGCGTCGAGTGTGTGACGTCGAAGTTGGCGTCATAGGGGCCTTGTACCGCCCATTCCCTGGCAATCGAGCGCAAGAACATCACCAGTTCCGCCGCCACGTCGATCGCGTTCACGGCATGCGGCGCAAGACTCGAGTGCGCCGCGCGACCCGTGATCTTCACCCGGTAGCTGCGTCCGCCCTTGTGACCAATAGCCACCTGCATGTTGGTCGGCTCGCCGACGATGCACAGTGTAGGCTTCGCCGCCATGGCTGCGATGCGTTTGACAAGGCTGCGCACACCAAGACAACCAACCTCCTCATCGAATGATATTGCAATGTGTATCGGCGCCTTGAGCGGTCTACGCACCATCTCAGGCACAAAGCCGAGCACGATGCCGAGAAAGCCCTTCATATCGCACGATCCCCGGCCATCTGAAACGCGCGCAGCAAAGGGGTCGCTGGTCCACTCCTGGCCATCGACGGGGACGACGTCGCTGTGCCCCGAGAGCATGACGCCGCCCTGCTGTCCTTCTCCAATCGTGGCCCATAAATTGCCCTTTTTGCCATCGGGCGTCCAAAGAATATCGCATGGCACTCGGTGCTTGCCGAGATAGCCCTCCACGTACAGGAGCAGATCGCGGTTCGGATCGCGTGACACCGTGGGAAAGGCAATCAGATCACGGATGAGATCGACGCTGCTTGCTCGCGCGGACATCTCGTCTCCCCTCAGGATTTGGTTCAATTGCTCAATATCCGACGCGGCAGTCCCAAGTGCACGCCGATCCCTGGGCGATCTGCCGGGGTGACGGCCGTGTGCCGCCCCTGCAGAACACGAGCCAGGGCAAGCCGATCTACTTCAACACCGAGTTCGACTCGCAGCAAGGGCACAAGACGATCGAGAATTGCCGCAGCCACCCGGAAGTCGCCGCTAACAACGAAGAAGCGATGGCGCCAGCGAAACGACGCCTCCAGGCCTATCCCGGCGCGCTTGGCCACTTTGCGCAAGCTCACGCGATCGACCAGCGCGCGGGCATACTCGAGCCAGGCATCGCGGCGGTAAAGCTGGGCCAGCGGTGTGCCTGTCGGCGCATTGAAGGTGCGATGACAATCGTGGCACCTGTACCGCCTGAGCCCGCTCGCGTGCCCCCAGCTCCCGAAGCTCTCCGATTTGCAATGGCCGCAGGCCGGCGCCGCGGAAAATTGGATCTCAATCAGCGCAATCGCCTCATTGCCCGAGCCCTTGCCCGCGAGCGCGGATGCCAGCGCCGACCGCTGCACCTCGGTCAGATCACCCAACTGCTCAAGAAAACCACGGAAATCCTGCGCCTTCATGACATCCCACGTACGCCCCCGGCCAAGGCCGCCTGGCGGCGCGCGCCAGACTGAGCGGAAGAACGTCTCGTCAGCTTCGACAATGCCCTCGACCTAACCGGGCTTGGCCTCGCGGCTCGATTGCAGGAAGCGGTGACGCCAGCGGGCTGACGCGATCGACCAGCGCACGGGCATAGTCGATCCAAACTTCGCGGCGGTGCAATTGAGCCAGCGGCGTTCCCGTCAGAGCGTTGAACGTGCGCCGGCACCCCTTGCACTTGTAGCGCTGCAAGCCGCTGACCTGGCCCCAGGGACCGATCCGTTCAGAATGGCAATGACCGCAAGCGGGCGCGGCTGCAAACCGGGTCTCGATCATGGCGATCACGTCGGTGGCCGAACCCTTCGACTGCAACGCCGCTACGAGCACCTCGCGTTGCACCGCAGACAGATCGCCCAATTGCTCGACAAACGACTGGAATTCCTTGGTTTTCATGTCATCCTGCGCAACCGAATCGGATGCGCATCGTCATGCCGCCACATAAAGGCCAAACAGAGCTTCCAACAATATTCACGTAGTTTATGGTCTTGCGATGCTAGGTGAATTCCCAGAGCACATCTGGTGAACCAATTGATAGGACTGAAGTAGCGCCGAGATTTCGTCGGACTCGTGATCCTGCCTAATCTGGCCAAGTTTATGCTGCATCGCTTTTATCTGCGCGTCAATTCCATCAAGTTGCTTTTTGACCTCCTCACGGGCCGACCTTAGTTCCTCAGGTGCCCGGGAGATCTCACTAAGACTTTCGGAGAAATCTTTGATCGATTTCACTCCCCTCGCCACAGGGTTCACATCAGACGCCGCGTCAAGTATAAAGTTGATTACAACCTTTTGCACGTCCTGTGTCATCACGTCATGAGCAGTACGACCGCGCTTAATCTCATTATAAACGTCCTTTGCGACTCTGGTCGATTTCTCCGAGGAAAACCCACCCAAATTTTCAATTAGGTCGGTCATCGATTTGGTGACTTGAACAAGATAGATTGAAAGTTCCCGCATACTTCCAGGTCAGGACAGCTGGTGGTTGGCGGCTCTTGGATCGACCTCGCTCTGCGTGGTGTTGACGAGTCTCGTGGTTCACGGCCATTGAAAGTTGTGACGGAAGAACTGCGGCCCAAGGCAGGTTGCGTATGGTGGCGTCAATCTGTTCTGATTTGCGTCCGACGTCGCCGATCAGGCCTTCAAAGGCCAGGCTCCCGCGCTCGATTGCCACAAGCCTATTAGCGAGGAATTTGGTAACTGCTCACCCCCATGTGGCGGTTTGACTCGTGGTCATGGCATTGCAGCTGCCGCGGGCGTCCGATTCAAACTCGGTATGGCTCCCGAGATCCTCGATTCGTTGGACAAGGCCGAACTGAAGCCGTTGGTTCTGGCGCTGCTCGAGCAGAACAGGGCGCTGATGGCTCGCGTGGCCGAAACCGAAGCGCGCCTCGGCCAGCCGCCCAAGACTCCCGACAATTCCTCTTTGCCTCCGTCGCGTGGGCAAAAGGCCAATCGCGCCGAACGGCGCAAGGTCGCGCGCAAAGGCCGTCCGGGCGTGACGCGGGAACTCTGCCCCGAACCTGACAAAATACGCGACGTCTTTGCCGAGCGCTGCTCGGGCTGCGGCGCCCGCGCCTTGACAGCGGACCAATCGCTCATCCGGGCTTACGACCATATCGACCTGCCGCCGATCAAGCCGGTCACGACACGGATCAATCTCCATGGCGGACCCTGCCAGTGTTGTGGCGCACGCGTCGCTGCGGCGCCGCCTGCCGATATGCCGGCCGGCACGCCGTTCGGGCCCGGCATCGTGGCGCTGGTGATTTATCTGCATACGCGCCAGATGATCAGTTACGTCCGCATGGTCGAGGTCATGCGCGACGTCTTGGGGCTGAAGATCTCCGAAGGCGCCATCGCCAATATGATCGCCCGCGCCGCCAAGCCATTCGCAGCCGCTGGCGCAACCATCGCGGCTGCCGTGCGCGCTGCGCCAGTCGTGCACAGCGACGAAACGTCCGCGCGTGTAGAGGGAAAAACCAACTGGCAGTGGGTCTTTGGCTGCGCCACGGCGGTGGCCCACATCATCGCACCGAGCCGCGGTAAAGCAGTGATCACGGATTTTCTTGATGGGGCGAGACCGGAGGTCTGGGTCTCCGACCGGTTCGCGGCGCAAGCCGGACACGCCGAAAAACACCAATACTGCCTCGCTCATCTTATGCGGGACGCCCAATATGCCATTGAGTGCGGCGACGTCCTCTTTGCGCCCGCTTTCAAGGCGCTTCTGAAGCGCGCTTGTGCCATCGATCGGCGTAAAGAGCATCTGGCCGACGCCACGTTGCGCAACCTTGCGCGCGATCTCGATCGCCGTCTCGACGCCATCCTCGCCTTGCCTCCGATGACGGCGGAGGGCGTCAAGCTCAAGGCCACCATGGCGGCGGCGCGCCAGCATCTGTTCGTGTTCATCACACGTTGCGACGTTCCCGCGACCAACAACGTCTCGGAGCGCGCCCTGCGGCCTTCGGTGATCTTCCGCAAGGTGACCAACGGCTTCCGCTCTGGCTGGGGCGCCGAAGTCTACGCCGACATCTGCTCGGTCATCGCCACCGGACTTCTCAACGGTCGCTCGGCGCTCGACGCAATCCGCAATACGCTTACGCGGTTCACTCCGGCGGCGGCTTGAGCCGCCAGGGGTGAGCAGTTACGGAATTTGTTGTCACCGCTGGATCAAGTCACGTGCGATGCCCGTTATGGTGCCGGAGAGCACATGAGCGCGGGCTTGCAGCTGCTCAATATCGGCCGGGACGAATCTAAGCGAGATCGGCTGTGTTGCGGCCAACTACCGGCCATTCTTGTGCGATTTCAAGGACGTGGCCTAGTCCGTACAGGCCCATCAAATCGCGACAGTCAGAAAACTATAACAGATGTGGTTGCGGGGGCTGGATTTGAACCAACGACCTTCAGGTTATGAGCCTGACGAGCTACCGGGCTGCTCCACCCCGCGTCACCGACGGTTCCGGACAGGTCAGGGAGGCGGGGAAACCGCCGTGGCTGAGGTGCTGTCCGGGGGTTCGGCGCGTCTCGGCGTCTGGGCTACCGGCCCAAAGGAGCGCTGAGAGCGACGTTCTGACCGGGCTTATAGCTCACCCTTTGGCGCTTGGATACAACCAAAGTGAGGGTCGGGACGAAATCTTGTGCATTGTCTCGGCGGTGGCGCCTGGGGCGGGACGCTGCCTGCCAACCGCTAGCCGTGGGTCGACCCAGTGCTGGCGTCAGCCGATCGAAGCGCTCGCCTCGAGCGCCGTTCTTGACTAAGATCGACGGTCTTGCTTGCGTTAGCGCTTCAGTGCGTTCAAGGGGATAGCCTAAATTCGTCGGATCGGACGAGTTCCCCCCGATGCTGCCGCAATCGCTGCACAGTGTGCACCCGGCGGTGGTTTCTGGGCGCCGGCACGGGGCCGGCCTCAGCGGTGCCGCGGCCTGTGGGTAGGAGATGAGTACATGTCTGCTTCGAACGACGATATTTCCGCCCGTCCCACCCCCCGTTCAACCCTGGGGCGTTACGATCTGCCTGGCGGCTCATATGAAATCATCGAGACTGACGTCTCGGGCTCGACCGGGGCGCCGCTTGCCAACGCCATTGGCCGGCGCGTCATTACAACTTATCGTCCGGCCTATCTCAGCGAGGACGAGACTGTGCTCGCCTGTTGCCATCACGCCCATGAGGTGGCCAAGGCCCATGGCGCGCGCGAGGTTATGTTGGAGCATCTGGTGCATGCGCTGGTGCGCGTGCCAGACGCGGCGCAGGTGCTTTCGGACCGCGGCATCAATGTCGAGAGCCTGAAGCGCGAGAGCGCGGCGGTGATCTCCAGCGAGATCCCGGTCGACCACACCATGATGGTGGCGCAACTCAGGGCCTCCAAGGATTTCAATACGGTGATGCATCTGGCGGCGGCTGCGGCCTCGCGGCGCGACGAGCGCCAACTGGGCGCCCGCGATCTGCTCGATGCGCTGCTGCGCTTTGATGCCAAATCGCGTGTCGTGCGGATGGTCCGCCGCCATGCCGTTGAGGGTGGGATCGACGAACCAGTCGATCCGCTCGCCGAGGTGAAAGTGCTGATGGAGCGCTATGCCGGCGAGCAGCGCGATCTGCGGCTGGCGGTGAATGAGTTGAGGAACGCGCAAGCCGGGCAGTCATCGGCGGCGCTGGCGAGCCTCGATGACCGCATGCGCGGTCTGGAGCGTTCAATCAATCTCTTGGCGAGCAGCGGCGGGCGCGGGGATCTGGGCGACGGGTTGAAAAACCTTCAGGACACGTTGGGTTCGATCCGCAACGAGACGCGGGCGACGGCGGACCGGTTGCAGCTGATGGAGCGCGCCATCAATACTGGCAATGCCGGCGGCAATGGCGCGGGCAACGGCCAGATCACGACCCTGATTGGGGACCGGTTCTTGTCGGTGCAAAAGACCATGGAGGACCACAAGCTCGGCATCGCGCGGCTTGAACAGGGCCTCGGTGATCGCTTGCGCCTGATGGAAGCCAAGCAGCTGACGTCCGCCCCGATCGACGCCATGGCGCTGCGTCTGGAAAAGCTCGAGACGGCGCTGGAGGCGCGGCTCACCGACAACGGCAAACTGGAAAGCATGTTGATCGACCGCCTGAAAGGGTTCGAGCAGGCCGCTGCAAACGGCAAGTCGCTGACGCTGCCGCCGGGCCTCGAAACGGTCGGGGATCGCCTGCAGGGGCTGGAGCGGCAGGTGAGCGCGCAACGATCTGAGTTGCAGGGTTGGCAGGGCGCCATGGAGAAAGAGCTGAAGGCGATCGAGGAAATGTTCGATCTCATTCCGGCTGACGGCGCCACCGCCCGCCCGGGGCTTTCGGAAGGCCAAATGCAATCATTGCAGCAGTCGATCGATGCGCACCGGGCCGAGACGCAGCACGTCGCGATCTCACTGCAAGAGCGCTACGGGGCCGTTGAGCGCATGATGACCACGCAGCGCACCGACCAGGTGAGTGCGAAGGGCGCATTGAACGGCGAGCTGGAGCAGATCCGAACGGCGATGATGGCGCTGGGCAATGCGCAATCGACGCTGTCAACCGCGATCGACGAATGGCGGCAGAACAATTCTGGCGATCTCAGCGTGATCTCCAATCGCCTAGCCAAGCTTGAGCAGTCAACCCTGCCGATGCAATCGGTCTACGACCGGATCGCGGCGTCGGACCGTCCGGGCTATGGCGGGGTGAGCAATGGCAACGGCGCCGGTGTTGTCATTGCCACACAGCCGAGTGTGCCACCCGCGCCACCGGTCAACGCGTCGTCGGCCAGCGTGCCGGTAACGCAACCCGCCTCGCAACCGGGGTCCACGGGCGGCCTGCTCGACCGTGTCGACCGCGTGCTCGCCGGGCGCGTCACGAATTGACGGGCGGGGGACATGATGCTCGTGTCCCCTTGAGTCGCTTTTTTTTGTACAGTGTTCTCATCCCGGCGCAGCGTAGCGTATTGACGGTGCGCTGCAGTCTCTGGATCTCCATAGGCTTTTCGTTGGCCGTACCGGAGCCGATGAGGATACCGGTCTAAGCGCCTCAAATCCGCGGCAGCATCGAAATGGTCGTAGTCGGCTCGTTTGAGACGATGCTCAGGGTGCGTGAGAAAAACTCGCGCCGCGTGACGATCAGCACGACCAGCGTGGTCGCGATGATGAACAGCGCCGGGTGGATGAACCAGGCCAGCCCGGCCATGGCGAAGTAGTAGGAGCGCAGGCCGAGGTTGCCGTGCTCGGCGGCGAGGCCCGCGACCCGTCCGGCTCGCTCGGCCAGTTTTTCGCGCGTGTCGGCGGCGCCGGTCGTGTCCGGGGGCGTGGCGCCCATCATAATCATCGAGTAGTGCGCCAGTCGGAACGCCCAGGCGAATTTGAAAAACGCGTAGACGAACACGATCATCAGGGTCAGGACTTTCAAATCCCAGACCACGGGCGAGGCATGGATCGCGAACGGTATGCGATCGAGGATGCCTTGAGCGCGCTCGCCCGCCCCGAGCAGCGCCGAAAGCGCGCCAAGAATGACGATACTGGTGGAGGCGAAGAAGCTGTTGCCACCGGCGAGGCTGGAGATCAGCAGCACGTCGATCACCCGATCATGACGATGCGCCATATGCGTCATCCAGGCCATACGATGGGTCTGGATCGCGCCGACCAGGCTCAAGCGCCAGATGCCGCGCGTGCTGGTGACGAGATTGTAGCCGACGGTGCACAGCCCGAACCAGACCAGGGCGATAAGGTCGAGCGGGGTCATGCCGAGGGTTGCCAGATCGAATGGCCACGGAAGGTTCGAACTCATTCTGTCTCCCGGTCTTTGCCACTAGTGTTCGCGCGTCCTGGCCGGTCGCCAGAGATGCCCTAGCACGACGATGATGACAAGGGCGTCACGGGCAGCGTCGCCAGCACGCAGTTCACTCTTGCGTTTCGCGATCGTTGCGGGTTCCTTCGGGCTCTGATCCCCGCCGACCCAATCGGAGCTTCCGAAATGATCACCCTGCATGTGTTCGGACCCGGCATGGGATTGCCTGACCCCAGCCCGTTCTGCTTGAAGGCGATGACGCTGTTGAAACTATCGGGCCTGACGTTTACCACCGACACCAAGGGGTTGAGCAAGGCGCCCAAGGGCAAGCAGCCCTATTTGGTCGAGGACGGCAAGGTCATCGCCGATTCGACCTTCATCCGCTGGCATCTGGAAAAGGCGCATGGCGTCGATTTCGACAAGGGCCTGACGCCAGCACAGAAGGCGACCGGCTGGGCGGTCGAGAAGATGCTGGAGGATCACGCCTATTGGGGCGGGGTCGATGCGCGCTGGCTGGTCGAGGAGAATTTTCGCCGCGGCAGCAGCCGGTTCTTCGATGGCGTGCCGTCGCTGCTCCGCCCGCTGGTCTTCGCCATGGTCCGCCGCCGCGTCCGCGCCCGCATAAAAGGGCAGGGCATGGGACTGCATTCGCGGGCCGAGATCGAGGCGCTGTGCATCCCCGATCTCCTTGCCGTCAGCGATATTCTGGGGGACAAACCGTTCCTGTTTGGGGCCGAGCCCTGTGGGGCGGACGCGACGGCCTGGGCCTTTGTCGCCGCAATGCTGTGCCCCGTCGTAACCAGTCCGATCCGGGACGCTGCCGAAAAGCGCGCGAATTTGCTAGCTTATCGCGACCGGGGACTGGCGCGCTGGTTCCCTGAGTTCAAGGCCAAGCCGGCGGCGAAGGCGGCTTGACCTGACGTGGCGCATGGCCGATGTAAGACGCCGTACCACCTGACCGTTGATGGGCTCGTCCTACCTGCGTCCGGTCCCGGTGCGACATGGCGCGCAATCCATCTAACCGATTGTTCTACTGAGATTATATCTGGTGGATAGATCGCCGTCAGCAGGCGGGTTCGATTGCCGCTCGCCACGTTGGGGTGTAGACTTCGCGACCCATTGAATTTCGTCGCTGCGGGCTCTGAGTCTCCGCCTCCGCGACCGGCAAGAAAGACCGACATTTTGGCACGCACGCCCAAGGGACCGCCGCCCGCCGCTCCAGGTACGCCTCCGCCGCCGGTGTCCGAGGTGAAGCCGATCAATATCATCGATGAGATGAAGACGTCCTATCTCGACTACGCCATGAGCGTGATCGTCTCGCGCGCGCTGCCCGACGTGCGCGACGGCCTGAAGCCCGTGCATCGCCGCATTCTCTACGCCATGAGCGAGGCGGGGCTGGACTACAACAAGAAGTACGTCAAGTGCGCCAAGGTGGTCGGCGACGTGATGGGTAACTATCACCCGCATGGCGACAGCGCGATCTACGAAACGCTCGTGCGCATGGCGCAGGATTGGTCGCTCCGTGTGCCGCTCATCGACGGTCAGGGCAATTTTGGTTCGGTCGATGGCGATCCGCCTGCCGCTATGAGGTATACGGAGTGCCGCCTGCAAAAGGTGACGTCATACCTGGTCGACGATATCGAAAAGAACACCGTCGATTTTCGCGACAATTACGACGGCAGCAAGCAGGAACCTACCGTACTCCCGGCAAAATTCCCGAACCTGCTGGTCAACGGCGGCGGCGGCATCGCCGTTGGCATGGCGACCAACATCCCGCCGCACAACCTCGTCGAGGTCATCGACGGCTGCATTGCGCATCTCGACAATCCCGAGATCACCATCGACGAGTTGATGCAGATCATTCAGGGGCCGGACTTTCCGACGGGATCGCAAATCCTCGGCCGCGCCGGCATCCGCGCCATGTACCACAAGGGCCGCGGCTCCATCGTGCAACGCGCCAAGGTGCACGTCGAAACTATCCGCAAGGACCGCGAAGCCATCATTGTCACCGAGATTCCGTATCAGGTGAACAAGAAGCTGATGATCGAAAAAATCGGCGAGATGGTGAAAGAGAAGAAGATCGAGGGCATCGCCGACAGCTGGGACGAGACCAATCGCGATGGCATGCGCGTGGTCATCGAGCTGAAGCGCGACGCTATCGCCGACGTTGTGCTGAACCAGCTCTGGCGGTTCTCGCAGATGCAGCAGAGTTTTGCCGCCAACATGGTGGCGTTGAACGGCGGTCGGCCGGAAGTCCTTACGCTGAAGGATATGATTTCTGCCTTCTGCGCCTTCCGCGAGGAAGTCGTCAGCCGGCGGACGAAATATCTTCTGAACAAGTGCCGTGATCGCGCCCACGTCTTGGTGGGCCTCGCCATTGCCGTCGCCAATATCGATGAAGTGATCCTCCTTATACGCCGCTCGGCCAGCCCCGCCGAGGCCAAGGTCAAGCTGATGGAGCCGGACTGGCCGGCTAAGGACATGGCGCCCTTGATCGAGCTGATCGCCGATCCACGCCACGCCATTACGGCGGCAGGCACTTACAAGCTCTCGGAAGAGCAGGCGTCGGCGATTCTGGCGCTGACGCTGTCGCGCCTCACCGCCCTCGGCCGTGACGAAATCGGCGACGAACTGAAAAAGATCGGCGGCGAAATAAAGGACTACCTGGAAATTCTGGGTTCGCGCACCCGCATGGTCGATATCATCAAGACCGAGCTCAACACCATCAAGGCCGAATTCGGCACTCCGCGTAAGTCGGAAATCCTCGAGTTCGAAGGCGACGTCGACGACGAGGACATGATCAACCGCGAGGACATGGTCGTCACGGTTTCGCACAGAGGGTACATCAAGCGCGTGCCGCTCTCGACCTATCGCGCGCAACGCCGGGGCGGCAAAGGCCGCTCGGGCATGGGTACCCGCGAGGAAGATTTCGTCACGCGGCTGTTCGTGGCGAGCACCCACACGCCAATCGTGTTCTTCTCATCGCTCGGCATGGCCTACAAGATGAAGGTGTGGAAGCTGCCGCTGTCGACGCCCCAGGCGATCGGCAAGGCGCTGGTGAATCTGTTGCCTTTGAGCGAAGGCGAGCGCGTCACCAGCATTCTTCCGTTGCCGGAGGATGAGGCAAGCTGGGACAAGCTCGACATCATGTTCGCCACGCAATCGGGCGGTGTGCGCCGCAATCGGCTTTCGGACTTCGTGGAGGTGCGCCAGAACGGCAAGATCGCCATGAAACTCGACGCCGGCGACCATATCATCGGCGTCGCCATCTGCTCGGAGGGCGACGACGTGTTGCTGACCAGCGCGGCCGGCCAGGCCGTGCGTTTCGAGGTTACC
>JAYUAJ010000284.1:0-4222 GCA_043741375.1 Hyphomicrobiaceae bacterium
TGACGAGGTGTTCGAGAGTGACGCCTCCATTGTATTCGACCAATCCGAGAACCGGATGCACACGATCAAGGCGCTTCTCATAGCCACATTGGGAGGCTAAACACCATGCGGCTCGTGATTGCTCTTGGCGGCAATGCCCTGGCTCGCCGCGGCGAGCCAATCAGTGCAGAGGTGCAGCGCACCAATACCAAGCGGGCCGTGACGGCCCTGGCGCCCCTGATCAGCGCGGGCAATCAGGTTGTCATCACCCATGGCAATGGACCGCAGGTCGGTATGTTGGCTCTGCAAGCTGCCGCCGGACCGAAAGATGGCGCCTACCCGCTGGACATGCTGGGCGCAGAGAGTGAAGGTCTGATCGGCTACCTGATCGAGCAGGAGCTTCGCAATGCGCTACCGACGTCAAGTCTCACCGCGGTGATCTTGACGCAAACCCTTGTCGATGCCGGCGACCCTGCCTTTTCAAAGCCCACCAAGCCGGTCGGCCCGGTCTATTCACGCGAAGATGCCGAGCAGTTGGCCAAGGAACGCGGCTGGCACGTTGCGCCGGATGGCGACCACTATCGCCGCGTTGTCGCTTCGCCCGCTCCAAAGTCCATTCTCGAAGCGGGCGTCATCGAACTGCTGGTCAACCACGGGGTGACCGTCATTTGTACGGGTGGCGGCGGTATCCCCGTTGTTGAGGTCCGGGACGGTGTGCTGCTGGGCATCGAAGCCGTCATCGACAAAGATGCAGCCAGCGCCTTGTTGGCGCGGAACCTCGGGGCCGACAAACTCGTTCTGCTCACGGACGTAGACGCCGCCTATCTCGATTGGGGTAAGCCTGAGGCCCGGGCGATCAAAAGGGCGCACCCGTCCATGTTGGACCTTCTGACGTTTCCAGCCGGATCGATGCGCCCAAAGATAGAAGCCGCCATGGACTTTGCCATCCGCACCGGCAAGCCCGCCTCAATAGGCGCGCTTGAAAACGTTGTGACCATTCTCGCACGCACGTCGGGAACCACAATTGATAACGCCTGTAAGCAACTGGAGCTGTACCCTGCAATTAACGTGGGACATGCGTAACAATGGACGGACAAACCCCAATTGCCGCCGGCCCTGACGGCACCATCTACACCTGCCCGATGCATCCGCAAATCAGGCAGCCGGGACCGGGCAATTGCCCGGTCTGCGGCATGACGCTTGAGCCCGTCATGGTGACCGCCGACAGCGCCCCCAGCGCGGAACTGTCGGACATGACCCGCCGCTTCTGGATCGGCACCACTCTTGCGGTTCCGGTGCTCGCCCTCTCGATGGGTGGAAACGTCCTCGGCCTTGACCATTTGGTGTCTCCGTTCACGTCTAATTGGATCCAACTTGCTCTGGCGACACCTGTCGTAGTGTGGGCGGGTTGGCCGTTCTTCGTGCGCGGCTGGGCGTCGATCCTGTCCGGCAATCTCAATATGTTCAGTCTCATCGCGATGGGAACGGGTGTCGCCTGGGGCTACAGCATCGCGGCAACGCTGTCCCCCTCGCTGTTCCCAGCCGCCGTCCGGGGGATGGATGGCTCTGTACCCGTCTATTTCGAGGCTGCCGCCGTCATCACCGTTCTTGTCCTGCTCGGCCAAGTGCTGGAGCTGCGCGCGCGCGAGCAAACCGGCGGCGCGATTAAGGCGCTGCTCAAACTTGCGCCAAAGCGCGCCACCCGCCTGAAACTGGATGGGATGGAGGACGACGTTACTCTCGAAGCCGTCGTCGTGGGAGACCGGCTGCGCGTAAAACCGGGCGAAACCGTGCCCGTTGATGGAACTCTGAGCGAGGGCCGAAGTTCGATTGATGAATCCATGGTGACGGGCGAATCGATGCCGGTGACAAAGGCGGTCGGTGCCAAGGTGATTGGCGGCACCATGAATCAAACCGGCAGTTTCATTATGACTGCCGACAAGGTTGGCCGCGACACCGTGTTGTCCCAAATCGTGCAAATGGTCGCCAAGGCGCAACGCAGCCGCGCGCCGATCCAGCGGCTGGCAGACCAGGTCGCCGGTTGGTTCGTACCCCTCGTGATCGCCGCCGCGCTGGCGGCCTTCGCCGCCTGGGCCATCTGGGGTCCCGAGCCACGCTTGACGTATGCCCTCATTGCCGCCGTTTCCGTTCTCATTGTCGCCTGTCCGTGTGCGCTTGGACTGGCCACCCCCATGTCGATCATGGTGGGTGTGGGCCGTGGCGCGCAGGCAGGTGTGCTGATCAAAAGCGCCGAGGCGCTGGAACGGCTGGAGAAGGTCGACACCATCGTCATCGACAAGACCGGAACGCTGACTGAAGGCCGGCCCTCCGTTGTCAATGTAAAGACCGCTGACGGTGTGACAGAGAACGATCTGTTGCGGCTGGCCGCAGCCGTGGAGCAGGCAAGCCAGCATCCACTTGGCGAGGCAATCCTGCGCGCCGCCAAAGACCGTAGTGTGATGCTCAGTCCAGTGACAGATTTTGATGCTCCGTCTGGCAAAGGCGCTACCGGAACCGCCGAAGGCAAGCGCATTGTCATCGGCAACCTGCAGATCATGCGCGACGCGGGGTTAGCAACCACACCGCTTGATGCCGAAGCCGACCTGATGCGGCAGGGCGGAGCGACAGCGATCTACGTCGCCATTGATGGCAAGCTGGCGGGGATCATCGGCCTTGCCGATGCGATCAAAGCCACTACGGCACAAGCGATCACGGACCTCAAGGCCGCCGGCCTCCGAGTCGTGATGCTGACCGGCGACAACGCCATCACCGCCAAAGCGGTTGCCGGCAAGCTCGGGATCACCGAAGTCGAGGCTGATGTGCTGCCAGAGCAGAAGAGCGACGTGATCACTCGTTTGCGCAAGGACGGCCGGATCGTTGCGATGGCGGGCGATGGTGTCAATGACGCCCCCGCCTTGGCGGCAGCCGACGTCAGCATCGCCATGGGCACCGGCACGGACGTCGCTATGGAAAGTGCTGGCATTACACTCATCAGGGGAGATCTCACCGGCATCGTGCGAGCGAGGCGCCTATCGATCGCCACCATGTTCAACATCCGGCAGAACCTGTTCTTCGCATTCATCTACAATGTCGTCGGCATCCCTATAGCCGCTGGCGCGCTCTATCCGGTCTTTGGTTTGTTGCTGTCACCGATGATCGCTGCTGCTGCGATGTCGCTGTCCTCGGTCAGCGTGATTGGCAATGCCCTGAGGTTGCGCTGGCTGACAATCTGATTTGCGCGCAACCCATCTCATCGTCTCCGATCTGATCCGGCTCCAAAAGAAACCGGTTTGGTTCGTCAGCGGGCACTTGGCCCAAGTCAGTTGGACTTGACCTCGATCAAACAGCCGGTCGCGGCCCTGTGGCAACTTTGCGCGAGCCACTGAGTTAATCCGAAGGAAACAACATGACCGGCCGCTATCACGCAGTTGTCTGGATCGATCATCACGAGGCCCGGGTGTTCTACTTCGACCGCGACGGCGTCGAGCAGATGGTGCTGCATCCAGACAATCCGTCGGCTCACCTGCATCATAAGTCCAATTCGATTGGCTCAGGACATGCGGCTGAGGACCAGCACTACTATGATCGCGTGACCGCCGCGCTTGCCGGATCGACAGCCATCCTGATTGCGGGCCCGGCAAATGCCAAGACCGAACTGGTCAAGCACATGCATCGGCACGAACCGCGGCTCGTCGAGCACATCGCCGGGATTGAGACGGTTGATCATCCTACGGACAAACAATTGGTAGCCCATGCCCGCGACTATTTCAGAGCCGACCACGAGATGAAGCCGCGCGCCTTCCAGCGCAATGCGCCGGTGGATACCGAAAGTGCATGAGGGATGCCCATCGATGGAGTTGACCCCAAAATTGGGGCTCGCATCCCGTTGGACCGCGTTTCACATCGGCGCCAGCTGCGCTTGCAATTCGTCAATCCGTTCCAGCAGATCCAACACCAGTGCTATTCCCGGCGGGTTCAGACTTAAATCCCGCTCCAGCCGCTTGGCCTTGGCCACCCGGACCACGCTAAGCCCGGCAAACTGCCACTCCGCTCTTGGCCGGCCATTAGTGTCTATGACGCCGAACTCAATCAAATCGACAACCCAGTCGGCCTCTACATCGCAGACAACACAAAGCTCCTCAAGCGTATAGATGGCTTGCGCGTCTACGATCTCTATATCGAAAGTCTGGGGCGCGGATTCGGACATTTGTCATCAACCTCCCAATTCTGCACGCGGATCAAA
>JAYUAJ010000285.1:0-21440 GCA_043741375.1 Hyphomicrobiaceae bacterium
AGGCTGCCGTCGACTGTCGGAGTGAGAGGTTTTTGGCCTTGGTCGGTGTCATGCCGGCAACGACTTGCCAAGGATCAGGCCGATCAATAGGCCGCCTGCGCCTTGTTCGACGAGCGCCCAGGCAAAATCCATGGGCAGGACGGCGTAGGGGAATTTGTAAACGCCGAACAGCACCAGGCTGTAGGGCATCAACCAGCAGACGCCAGCGGCGGCTCCAAACAGCAACCCGTTGAGCGCGGGCGAACTGCCCGGGCGATAAAACCTCGGATAGATCAAGGTCATGATCAGCGCGAGAACGAAATAGCCGAAAATCACCAGCGCGAGGTTGGGCGGCGTTCTCAACATCGCCGCATCGACGTTGCTGGCGATGAAATCATGCGCCAGCACGCCGGTGTAGAGGCCCGCGAGGCCGAACATGACTGCCGTCGCGGCTGCGACGGCCAATATTTTTCTAATCATAGGGTTCCTCGTTCTTTTCTGTTTTATACCGCCACCGGTGTGGCTGCGGATGCTGGCGTCATGCGCGCCGAGGGTGCGCGACAGCCGACGATTGCCGGCGCCTCATGTATCAGCGTGTCGTTCGTGAGGGCTTCAACCATGAAGAGGGCAAAGTCGATGCGGCGGGTCAAGTTGCTGGCGAGGATGGTGTCGCCGACGTGCCGGCTCCATACCGGCAGGCCTTCGCTCGCGCCCTCTTCCAGGTCGCTGCCGCGCACGACGGTCCAGCGCGTGTTGCTCTCGAAAATTCTGCGGCATGCTCTGACTTGATCGTCGAGATCGGCGAGCCGGACGAGGCGCGCCACCCAACCGATTGCTTTCACGAGTGCGAGAAAGCGACGACTGTACACGTCTTTGCCGTCGCGCGTGATGTGCCATCCGCACGAGAACACCAGCCGCGCCCCGGGTCGCGCCAGGTCGAGCACGGCTTGAGCGGTGCCTGATGCGTAGTCTTGAACACCCCACGGCGCTAGAACCGTGAGGACACCATCGCAACCCGAAACCGAGCGAGCGATGACCTCACGATTGTCGGTCAAACCGGGCACGATTGTGATTCGGTCCTTGAATGAGTCCAGCTTGCCGACGCTTGTTTGCCGACAGACGCCGACCACGTCGTAGCCTCGATCCAGCGCATGCTGAATCATGTAGCGACCGAGTTTGCCGGACGCGCCGACGATGCAAACTTTCATTCAGAGCCTCCTGAAAGCGGCGCTTGTTATGATCAATACGTTCTTTGAACCATCTCCACGGCGCGTCTACCGCGCACGCTTTCGCCAGCATGATCTCAATCAAGAGAGTGCATATTGATCCAGCTCAGCATCTCGATCACTGACAGGCCGAGATTGCCAACTTGGGAATGCGACTGCGCGTGCTCTGCCACGGTGAATATCCGGCCGGTCACGGATCTGGAACCGGTAAGCAGACGCAGCAGGGTGAAGAACTGTTCGCTCGGTAGCGACCCGCCCTACGTGCATGAGGCGGCGGACGCGCGCGTGCGCATACCGATGCGGTAGGATCTACGCTCCCTCAACATCGCCGTCGCAACCGCCATGGTGCTGGGCGAGGCGCTGCGCCAGGTGCGCGGGTTCGATGGCCTAGCGACACAGAAATAGCGGTGATCCAGATCAGCGCGTCGGCGGATCGACCGCCTCAAGCATTCGCCCGGGCTCGCGGGTCGACCACAAAACCAGGACGGCCCGACCAAGCATCAGCTCGCGCGGCACGAAACCAATGCCGCTGCGGGAGGCGCGGCTGTCCAGAGAATTGTCGCGATTGTCTCCGAGCACAAAGTAGTATCCAGGCGGTACGACAACGCGCGACGTGTTGTCGAGGCTGGCGGCTGGGTCGCGGTCGAGCACACGGTAGCGGACTCCGTTCGACAGCGTCTCGATGAATTGCAGTACATCCTGGAACTTGCGATCTTTGCCAAGCTCTCTGAAGTTCTCGACCGGCGCCTTGGGCACAGCCTTGTCGTTTATATAGAGTGTTCCACTCAACATCTGCACGCTATCGCCAGGCATGCCCACGATGCGCTTGATGTAGTCAACGCTCAAATCTGTGGGTTTGCGGAACGCCGCCATGTCGCCAACTGCTGGTTCGGACAGCGTGGGCCGCACCCATTTCGGTAAGTCCGGAAATCTGCACGCGAGATCGTAACACTCAATCGTGATGTAGTCGCCGGCGCGAAGGCTCGGGACGTTGGACACCGAAGGTATTGTGAAAATGCGCAAGAGCCCGAGAAGTGTGAGGAAAGGCAATGCGCCAAGGATGCCGCCGGTAAGCACCAACGGTAGCCAGAACCAACTTGGCCAACCGCGCTCTCGCTCAGTTCGCGTTTGGATCATGTTTGGATTAGTGGTCGACGTGGTAATCGCTCCGACAGTACGAACTACGCGGGTCAACGCCGATCCGCCTTGGTCGGCATCGCCGAGATGATCACTATGGCCTGGGCGTGCGGGAAATCGTCCGTGATCGTGAGATCGATCTTGGCCTCGTAGCCGTCCGGCGTCATGCGAACCAGATGCTCGGCGGCGGCGCCGGTCAGGCGCAGGGTCGGGCGGCCGGAGGGGAGGTTGACGACGCCCATGTCGCGCCAGAAGACGCCCTGGGAGAGGCCCGTCCCGAGCGCCTTGGAGCAGGCTTCCTTGGCCGCGAAGCGCTTGGCATAGGAGGCGGCGCGGTTGGCGCGGCCGTCGGACTTGGCGCGCTCCACATCGGTGAAGATGCGGTTGAGGAAACGCTCGCCATAGCGCTCGATGGCCTGCTCGATGCGGCGGATGTCGATCAGGTCGTTGCCGAGGCCAAGGATCATGCGTGGCGCCTGGACAAGCCAGCGTTTCGCCTAACTGTTCGCAACGCTCATCCCCTTCTCGGCCTTCCCCGCTAAATCCGCATCGAACACCCGATCCACGGCGTTCACCACCGGCTTGGACTTCAACCCGGCGATGATCTTGTTGAGATGCTCAAGATCCCAGATCTCCAAGCCGATCCGCATGGTGGTGAAGTCGGGCGCGCGGCGCATCATGCGCAGCGTGTCGATGTTGCCGTCGGCATCGCCGATCACCTGGGCGACTTGCGCCAGGATGCCGGGCTCATTCAGCACCGAGACATCGATCGTGGCTGGGAAGCGCTCATCGCTGTCCTCCGGAATATCCCAAGTCACGTCCATCCAAAGGTCGTTGCGGTCCTCGAAGCGCTGCAGCTTTGGAGAGTGGATCTGATAGATCTTGATGCCCTCGCCCGGTGTCATAATCCCAACGATGCGGTCGCCCGGCACCGCGCCTGCGTCGCCAAAGCTGACGGGTAGGTCGCCCTTAAGGCCACGGATTTTCAGCGCCTGCGCCGAGGCGTCCGCCCCGTTCTCCGGCGCTGCGTCCGCCACGCCACTGCCCGGCCAACGGAACTTCATTCCAATATTCTTGGCGATGTTGAACCAACCCTCTTCGCTGCGGGTTTCCAGGCGGTTGCGACGTGCCCGCGCCGGCTCCGGCGCGGGGCGGGTGGCGGCCTCTGGAATCAGCGCGCCGACCACCGTATGCGTTGCAACCTCGCCCCGGCCCACGGCGGCAGCCAGTTCGTCGACCGATTTCTGGCTGAAACGGCCGATATTGCGGGCAACGATATCGTCCGAGTACTCGCGGTTGTACTTGGCAAACGCCGTTCTCAGCATCTGACGCCCGAGCGTGCCCCACTGCTTGCGTTGCGCATCGCGGGTGGCGCGCCGGATTGCCGAACGCGCCTTACCGGTGCGCGCGATCTGCTCCCAGGCCGCTGGCGGATTGCGCGAAGTCGAAGTTTCGATGGTGACTTCGTCTCCGTTACGTAACTCTGTGACAAGGGGCACGTGGATGCCGTTGATGCGGCACCCGACCGTGCCGTTGCCGACATCGGTATGCACCGCGTAGGCGAAATCGATCGGCGTCGCTCCGCGTGGCAGGGCGATCAGGCGGCCCTTGGGCGTGAAGCAGAACACCTGGTCCTGGAACAGTTCGAGCTTGGTGTGTTCCAAGAACTCTTCCGCGTTGTCGCCCTCCAACAACGTGTCCACCAGCCGCCGCAACCAGTGATAGGCGTTGCCTCCGGCCACTGGAGCGCCATCAAGCTGCCGGAAGCCATTGACGCGATCCTTGTACAGTACGTGCGCCGCAACGCCGTGCTCGGCGATGTCGTGCATCTTAGCTGTGCGGATCTGCAGTTCGACGCGCCGGTGCCGAAGGCCGATCAGCGTGGTGTGCAGCGACTGATAGCCGTTCGGTTTCGGGTTCGAGATGTAGTCCTTAAAGCGTCCAGGAACCAGATGCCAGCTGGTGTGGACGATGCCGATGACGCGGTAGCAGTCCTCGGGTTCGTCGACGATGATGCGAAAGCCGTAAATGTCGGACAATTGCTCGAGCGAGATCTGCTTGCGCTCCATCTTGGACCAGATGGAGTACGGCTGCTTCGCGCGTCCGCTCACCTCGGCCTTGATGCCTCGGCTGGCCAGCTTTTCGCGCAAAGTCTTGGTGATCTCGTCAATCAACCCCGTGTTGGCCACGCGCAGCGCGGCGAGTTTTTGCTGCACCATGGCGTAGGCTTCCGGCTGCATCCAGCGAAAGGCCAGTTCCTCCAATTCGTCGCGCAGCCACTGCATGCCCATGCGGCCGGCGAGCGGGGCGTAGATCTCAAGGGTTTCCTCCGAGATGCGCTTGCGCTTGTCCTCGCGCATGTGTTCCAGCGTGCGCATATTGTGCAAGCGGTCCGCCAGTTTCACCAGCAGCACGCGCACATCGCTGGAGATCGCCAGCAGCAGTTTGCGGAAATTCTCGGCCTGTTCGGCTTGCTTGGTGACCAGATCGAGCTTTTTGATCTTGGTCAGGCCTTCCACCAGAGCGCCGATTTCCTTGCCGAACTGCTTGTCGATCTCCTCGCGGGTCACCTCGGTGTCTTCGATGGTGTCGTGCAGCAGCGCCGTCGCAATGGTGGCGTCGTCGAGCTTGAGGTCGGTGAGAATGGCCGCGACTTCGAGCGGATGCGAGAAATACGGGTCGCCCGAGGCGCGCTGCTGGTTTTTATGCGCGCGCATGGCATACACATAGGCACGGTTGAGCAGCGCCTCATCCGCTTTGGGATCGTAGGCGAGCACCCGCTCAACCAGCTCGTATTGTCGCATCATGACGGGGGCGGTTCCGGTTCTTGACGAACCTTGCATGCTAACGCCGGTTTCGCCAACGCGGAAGCAGCTTCTGTTGCCCAGCAGGGCCATTCAAAGAATCGGAGTGCGATTGCGATGGCCTCGGCGCGGTCCTCGCGGAAGTTTTCGCGTGCCTCGCGCACGGACAGGCCGCTGGCACGGATCAGGGATAGGCCGAGGTTGCGAGTGCGCCAGTTTCGACCGGGATGGCGCCGGCGTCGGCCTTGGCGAGTTTGACTTGAGCCAGGCCCGCGCACCGGCGCCTGGCGCCGTCAAGCATCGAGTCGCTGGCGTCGACGGCCACCACCGAACCTGACCGGCCAACGGCAAGCCCCAGATCCCGGGTCAGGTACCCGGGTCCGCAACCGACATCGATGCCGTGCTCCCCCGATCTCGCGGCGGCGGCGCGAGACACCTCGGAGCGTGTCGCCGCAATCTCGGGCGCGGCATACATCGTTTCGATGCGTGTGGCAGTGGCGCTGTCAAAATTTACCATGTCGGCCATCGAGTCCTCCGTTGCTGCGGGGAGCCGGCCTCGGCTAGGGCGCAGCCGCCATGCGCCTCTCGCGGGCCTGGCGTTCTTCGCTGAGTTTGGTCACGATCGAGGCGGCGACCACGGCCAGCGTGATCACGCAAATGACCACGGTGGAAACCGCGTTGATCTTCGGGCTGACCCCAAGGCGCACGTCCGAGTAGATGCGCATCGGCAGCGTGGTGGCGCCGGGGCCGGTGGTGAAACTGGAGATGACCAGGTCATCGATGGAGAGCGTGAAGGCCAGCATCCAGGCCGAGATGACGGCGGGCAGGATGATCGGCAGGGTGATGACCATAAAAGTCTTGAAGGGCGAACAGCCGAGGTCGAGTGCGGCTTCTTCCAGGCTCTGGTCGAAGGTGACCAGGCGCGACTGCACAACCACGGCGGCGAAACACATGGTGAAGCTGATATGCGCCAGGAGAATGGTCCAAAAGCCGCGGTCGAGATTGAGCGCGACGAACAGCAGCAGCAGCGCCAGGCCGGTGATGATCTCGGGCATGACGAGCGGGGCGTAGATCATGCCGGCGAACAGGGCTGAACCACGGAACCGGCCATAGCGAACCAGCACAATGGCCGCCAACGTGCCCAGGATGGTGGCGATGGTGGCCGAGAGCAGGCCGACGCGCAGCGTGACCCAGGCGGCGTCCAGGAGCTGCTGGTCCTTCAAAAGTTCGCCGTACCATTTGGTCGACCAGCCCGACCAGACGGCGACGCTGCGGCCGGCGTTAAAGGAATAGATCACCAGGAGCAGGATCGGGATGTAGAGGAAGGCGAAACCGAGCGTCAGCGTGGTCGCGTTGAAAATTGAAAAGCGGCGCATCAGCGGACGCTCCCGATGTTTTTGGCCTGGTGGTTCTGGAACAGCACGATTGGGACCACGAGCACCAGCAAGAGAACGATGGCAAGTGCCGAGGCAGTCGGCCAGTCGTGGTTCGGACCGAACTCCTCCCACAGCGTGTGGCCGATCATCAGCGTGTTTGAACCGCCGAGCAGGTCGGGGACGACGAACTCGCCGACCACGGGGATGAAAACCAAGAAGCAGCCGGCGATCACGCCGGGCAACGAGAGAGGGAAGGTGATGGTCCAAAAGCTCTTTATGGGTGGCGAGCCCAGGTCTTCGGCGGCTTCAAGCAGAGTGTTGTCCATCTTTTCCAGCGCGGAATAAAGCGGCAGGATCATGAACGGCAGATACGAGTAGACGATTCCGATGTAGACTGCCCAATTGGTCTGCAGGATCACCAGCGGGTCCTTGATGAGACCCAGGTAGATCAGGGTGTTATTGAGGAAACCCTCGTTTGCCAGGATGCCCATCCAGGCATAGATGCGGATCAGAAAGCTGGTCCAGAACGGCAGGATAATCAGCATCAACAGTGTCGGGCGCCATTGGTCAGGCGCGCGCGCCATGGCGTATGCGATCGGATAGCCGATGATCAAAGTGCAGATCGTCGAGACGGTCGCGATCCAGACGCTGGAGAGATAGGAGCGCAGATAGATGCTGTCGGAGAAAAGACGGGCATAGCTGTCGGTGGTGAACTCCTTGAGGTGCGCCCAAGTTCCGGACAGGCCCTCGTTGAAGACGTCGAAGACCGGCAAATAGGGAGGCTGGGCGATTTCCGAGGTCGAAAAGGAAATGCGCAGCACAATGACGAACGGCAGCAGGAAGAACAGGAACGACCAAAAATAGGGAATCGCGACGGGCAGCCAGCGCGTCCAATCGGTCGCCGCATTGGCCGCCGCCGCAGGGGCTGGAACAACATCTGGGAGCGTCGTGTCTGCCATCGGCTAACTCGTCAACAAGATGCCGGACTCAGGCGCCCAGGTCAGCCACACCGAGTCGTCCCACGTGATCGGCCGTTCCACCAGGCGCGAGGTGTTGGCGACGGCGGCTCTGAGGTTGCTCCCGGTCGGCAGGCGCACATGATAGACGGAGGTATCCCCCAGGTAACCGATGTCGAAAACTTTGCCTTCGATGGCGTTGACAGCGCGGTTGGCGGGCGCCTCCAAGGCAATGCGCACCTTCTCGGGCCGGACGGCGAAAAACACTTCGTCACCCTTCTTGCAGGCCGCATCGCTGGCGAGCTCGATGGCGCCTGGCACCGGCAGGCCTTCCAGCCGCACCGAATGAGCCGCCGTATCGATCTTGGCGACCTTGCCTGAAAGAATATTGATGTCGCCGATGAAGTCCGCCACGTATTTTGAATTGGGATGCTCGTAGATCTCGCCGGGCGTCGAGACCTGTTTCAGCTTGCCATGGTCCATGACTCCGATACGGTCAGCGACAGTCATGGCCTCTTCCTGGTCGTGGGTGACGATCACGAAGGTGAGGCCGAGCTGCTGCTGCAGATCGGTGAGTTCGAACTGGGTTTCCTCGCGAAGCTTTTTATCGAGCGCGGCCAAAGGTTCGTCCAGCAGCAGCACCTTGGGCCGCTTGGCAAGCGCGCGAGCCAGCGCGACGCGCTGCCTCTGGCCGCCTGACAACTGATGGGGCTTGCGCTTGGCGAAGGGCTCCAGCTTCACCATTTTCAGCATTTCCTGCACGCGGGTGTCGATGTCCGCCTTGGACATGCCGTCCTGCTTGGGGCCGAAGGCGATGTTTTGCTCGACGGTCATGTGCGGGAACAAGGCGTAAGACTGGAACATCATGTTCACCGGCCGCTTGTAGGGCGGCAGATTGGCGATGTTCTCGCCCGCCAAAAGCACCTCGCCCGAGGTCGGCGTTTCGAAACCGGCGATCATGCGCATGAGCGTGGTCTTGCCGCAGCCGGACGGCCCTAGGAGCGCGAAGAACTCGCGCTCGTAGATGCCTAGCGAGACGTCATTGACTGCCGTAAAATCGCCGAAGCGCTTGATGACGTTACGAAACTCGATCAGCGGCTTTTTGGATGAATCCGTCCACGGAGCGAAGGAGCGGCGAACAGGTCCGAGGGTCTTGGTGGCCATGGGTACTACGCACAATCGGTAACAGGAGGACACGGATAGGTTGGGTTAGCGCGCCAACGCTGTCAATAAATAGACTTAGCCGTCGGTTCGCGCGTAACCCAACGCCGCTCGCGCTAAAGCTGATCCCAACCAAAAAAAGACCCGGTGTGGTCACCGGGCCTCGTGGCAATCAGCCGCCGGTCTTGATGGCGCGCCAGGTGTCGGTCAGGGCGCGCTGGGCCTTCTTGTCGAAGGGCGTGATGGTGAACAGCCGCTTTTGCGTCGCGGCATCGGGATAGATGTTGGGGTTGGCCAGAATGTCGGGCGTTACCATCTTCTGCGAGGCCAGGTTGCCGTTGGCATAGGACACGAAGTTCGTGTTCTTGGCGGCGACTTCGGGCCTCTGCATATAGTTGATGAAGGCATAGGCCTCTTCCTTGTCCGGAGCATCGGCCGGGATGGCCATGCTGTCGAACCACATCTGGGCCCCTTCCTTCGGGATGAAGTAGGCGATCTCGGTCTGCTTGGACTCATCCGTGATCGTCTTGTTCTTCTCGGCGGCGCGTGAGCCTGCGATCGAGAAGTCGCCTGACCAGCCGAGGGCGATGCAGATCTCGCCGTTGGCGATGGCATTGATATATTCTGACGAATGGAACTTGCGAACGAACGGGCGCACCTTCGACAAAGCATCCTGAGCCTTCTTGAAGTCGGCCGGATCCTTGCTGTCGGGATTAAGGCCGAGATAGTTCATCATTGCGGGGATGACCTCATCGTCAGCATCCAGCATCATGACGCCGCAATCTTTAAACTTGGCGACAATGGCGGGATCGAACACCATGGCAATCGAGCCGATCGGGGCGTCGGGCATGATCGCCTTGATCTTCTTGACGTTGTAGCCAACGCCCGTGGTACCCCACAAATAGTTGACGGCGTGTTCGTTGCCGGGGTCGTATTTGGCCAGCTTTTCGGTCACGAACGACCACATGTTGACGAGGTTCGGAATTTTCGACTTGTCGAGCTGAGTATGGACGCCAGCCTTGATCTGCCGTGCAAGGAAGCCTGATGTCGGCACCACGACGTCATAGCCGGTCTTGCCGGCCAATAGCTTGGTCTCCAGTACGTCGTTGCTGTCATAAACGTCGTACTGCACCTTGATGCCGGTTTCCTTAGTGAAGTCTTCCAGCACGGACGCGTCGATGTAGTCGGACCAGTTGTAGATGTGCACTTCCTTGCCGGCGGCAAACGCGAGGCCAGAGGCCAGCAAAGCGGCGGAGCCAACCACAACGGCGGACAGGCGTTTTCCAAACAGACTTCTTGACACGGATAGACCCTTTCTTCTCAGACTCTACGGTGCGTTGGACCGGTTGGGCTCAAGTCTAGCCGCGCGCGGGGCAGCCTGCAATTGCGAACGCATACCTGCTCATCGTGAGCATATGACCGTCGGCAGTGTGGCATGAGAATGAGCGTGGAAACGAACGAAGCCAGTACAGTTTCGGTTTCGGCGCACGAGCGGGTCTACCGCTCGTTGCGCCAGCGCATCCTCACGGGTGGCTTTCTACCAGGGCGTCCGGTCACCCTGCGCGGCATCGCCACCCAGCTCGGCGTCAGTCCCATGCCGGTGCGCGACGCGGTGCGTCGGCTGATTGCCGAGCGCGCTCTGGAGATAGAGGACAACCGGCGCGTCAGCGTACCGGCCATGACCAAGGCGAAGTTCGAGCAGATCGTGTTCGCCCGCCGCAGCCTGGAGCCGGAGCTGGCGATGCGGGCTTTGCCGCATATTGACAAGGCCAAATTGGCCGAGATCGAAGCCCTGGACGACGGCATCGACCGGGCCATGGAATCGGGCGATATCGAGGGCTATATGCGCGGAAATCTGGGCTTTCACTTTGCCATATATGAGCAGGCCGGGGCTGAGACGCTGTTGGCGCTGACCGAAAGCGTGTGGCTGCAATTCGCCCCGTTCATGCGGCTGGTCTATGGGCGCTTTGGCACCGCCAAACTCATCGACCAGCATGTCCTCGCCCGCCAGGCCATCCACCGCCGCGATCCGCGCATGCTGGCCGCCGCCATCCGCGAGGACATCATGCAAGGCATGCGCTTCATCGGCGAGGCCGCTTTGCAGAACCAACTTGGCGCGCCCGAGCCCCCCGATCCTGACATCGTGGCTTGACGGCGCAGCGACCGTTAGCCAATATTGTGATCACAATATTTTGCCGCCCAGAACCACGTTAAAGTCGCCCATGACCTGAGAAGAGTCGTGTTCGGCCCATCAACTGTCGTGCGCCCACCGGAACCGTCATGCCTAAAGACGACAAGACCTTTACACCCCCGTCCACCGCTGCCGAAGTGCGCGACTGGTTAAAATCGCACCGCATCGAGGAGGTGGAATGCGCCCTCGCCGACATCGCCGGGGTCGCGCGCGGCAAGGCCATGCCCGCGCAAAAATTCGCCGAGCTGAAACCGACCTTCCTGCCGGTCTCGATCTTCTTCCAGGGCATCACTGGCGAGTATGTCGATTTCGAAGGCGACCAGGACTACACCGAGGGCGACCTGCTCCTCATCCCGGACCTCTCGACCATTCGCACCGCGCCGTGGGCCAAAACACCGACCGCGCACGTGCTGCATGACGTGCACTGGCAGACCGGCCCCGAGGTCGAATACGCGCCACGCAATGTCCTGAAGCGCATCACCCGCCTCTACGAGAAGGAGGGCTGGAAGCCGATCGTCGCGCCCGAGATCGAATTCTATCTGACCAAGCCCAATCCGGACCCGGACTATCCGCTTGAGGCGCCGGTTGGCCGTTCGGGCCGCGCCGGCAATGCGCGCCAGAGTTATGCGCTGGCTGGCGTCGATGAGTATGCCGGCTTTGTGGACGACCTCTATGATTTCGCCGAGGCGCAGGGGCTTGAGATCGACACCATCATCCAGGAAGGCGGATCTTCGCAGCTCGAAATCAATCTGCGCCACGGCGATCCGTTGTCGCTGGCCGACCAGGTCTATTTCTTCAAACGCACCTTGCGTGAAGCCGCCCTGCGGCACGACTGCTACGCCACCTTCATGGCCAAGCCGATGGCGAACGAGCCGGGCAGCGCCATGCACATCCACCAGAGCATCGTCAGCGCCACGACGGGAGAAACCCTGTTTAGCGACAAGCTTGGGAAGCCTACGGAGCTGTTCCACGGTTTTATCGGCGGCCTGCAGACTTACCTGCCGGCCGCCACTTGCTTCCTCGCGCCTTACGTGAACTCCTACCGCCGCCTGATCCCCGACGCCGCCGCCCCCATCAACGTCGAATGGGGCATGGACAACCGCACCACCGGCCTGCGCGTGCCCGTCTCACCGCCTGAAGCGCGCCGCGTCGAAAACCGCATCGCCGGCGCCGACACCAACCCGTATCTCGCGCTCGCCGTCAGCCTCGCCTGCGGCTATCTCGGCATGAAGAAGGGCCTGAAGCCGCGCCCCGCCGTCACCGGCAGCGCCTACGCCCGCGATTATCAGATCCCGCGCGGACTGTTGGAAGCGGTCGCCCTGTTCGAACAGAGCAAGGACCTGCAGGAGATCCTGGGAACGGGCTTCTCCGCGCTCTACCGCAAGATCAAGCAATCAGAGTTCGAAGCCTTCATGCGGGTGATTAGTCCGTGGGAGCGGGAACATTTGTTGCTGAGTGTGTGAAGTGAGGCAATAGGCAGTAGGGCTTAGGCAGTAGGGGGAGGATGAGTTGAGCCAGGATGGTTTGGAAAAGGGCGATGGATATCGCCGAGTATTGCTATCGGGTGACAGCGGCGTTTCCGCGTCACGAAATGTTTGGGGCCACGTCGTTGGAGAATTCGAGTTGATGCCAACTACCTAAGACTTACTGCCTACTGCCTACTGCCTCACCTCGGAGACCACCAATGACCCTCCAAAACCTCCCCCCGACCGAAGACATCCAAGCCACCGACGCGGCGCATCACCTTCATCCGTTCACGGACGCCAAGCAGATCCACGCGCAGAAGACGCGCGTCATCACGCGGGCCGAGGGCTGTTATGTCTACGAATCCAACGGCGCCAAGTTGCTCGATGGCATGTCGGGCCTGTGGTGCGTGAATGTGGGCTATAGCCAGCCGCGCATCGTCGAGGCCGTACACAGACAGATGAGCGTGCTGCCCTTTTACAACACGTTCTTTCAGTGTACGCACCCTGTGGCGACGGAACTGGCCGAGAAGTTGGCATCAGTCCTGCCGGGCGACATGAACCATGTCATGTTCACCAACTCGGGGTCCGAGAGCAACGAGACCATTATCCGGCTGGTACGTCACTATTGGTCGGTGATGGGCAAACCCACCAAGACCAACATTATTTCGCGCAAACTCGGCTACCACGGCTCGTCCATGGGCTCGGCCAGCCTCGGCGGCATGAACGCGATGCACCGTCAAGGCGGACTGCCGATCCCGGGCATCCATCACATCGATCCGCCCTACTGGTTCGGCCACGACGGCGACATGAGCCCCGTGGAACTGGGCCGCGAGCGCGCCAAACAGCTCAACACCATGATCGACTGGCTGGGCGAAGACAATGTCGGCGCCTTCATCGGAGAGCCGATCCAGGGCGCAGCCGGCGTGCTCATTCCGCCTGCGAACTATTGGCCCGAGATCGAAAAAGTCTGCCGTGCGCGCAATGTTCTTTTGATCGCCGATGAAGTGATTTGCGGTTTTGGCCGCACCGGAAAATGGTTCGGCTGCGAGACGCTTGGGTTCCAGCCCGATCTGATGGCCATGGCCAAGGGGTTATCGTCCGGATACCTTCCAATCGGCGCTGTCGGAATTTCCGACCGGATCGCGCTGCCTTTCATCGACAAATCCGGTGAATTCTACCACGGCTATACCTACGCCGGACACCCGGCCTGCGCCGCCGCCGCCTTGGAAAACATCAAGATCATCGAGGAAGATCATCTGGTGGAGGCGGCCGACAGCGGGATCGGCGCCTACCTGCGCAAGCGCTGGGCCAGCCTCGCCGACCACGACATAGTCGGCGAAGCGCGCATGACCGGCATGATCGGCGCCCTGGAACTGGTGCCCAACAAAAAGAGCCGCAAGCGCTTTGCCGACGAAGGCAAGGTTGGCACCCTATGCCGCAACCACAGCGTGAAATCCGGCCTGGTCATGCGCGCCTGCTGGGACCGCATGGTCGTCGCCCCGCCGTTCGTCATCACGGAGGCGGAGGTGGACGAACTGGTGGCCAAGGCGCGCACCGCCCTCGACCTCACCTGGAAAGAGGTGAAGGCAGAGGGTTTGGGGACATGACGCTCCGGAGCAGAGGCTCATGCAGCTCCGAGCGACAACTGCCGACACTTACAACAACCTAGTCTGGCCGGCAGCACTTGGTGTCAGGCATCAATGGTGCCTGACACCGCTTCACCCCTCGGCCGCAAACAGCAGCATGGCGCCGGTGTCCACCCGTACCCCAACGTCCTCGCCGCGCCGGACTGGAGCCGTGCCGCGCAGCCTTGCGCGCAGCACGCCGTCGAGACCGTCGACCGCCAGGTCCACGATTACCATGTCGCCCATGAACTTCACGTCTAGCACGCGGGCGGCGCGGCCTTGGCCCGAGGGCAGCAGCTCGACGTCGCGCTGGCGCACGCACAGCACGGCGGGCGAACCCTCCGCAAATCCCGGCGCAGGTACCGTGCCGAGCGCGGTGGCGACCGCGCCCGCGCGCACGATGGCGGGCACCTCGTTGATGTTGGAGAACAGTCTGGCCACGTAGAGATCGGCGGGGGCGGCGTAGAGCACCTCGGCCTTGCCTTCCTGCACGATCCGCCCGCCGCGTAACACCAGGATGCGGTCGGCAAGGCGCATAGCCTCGTCCGGGTCGTGCGTGACAATGATGGAGGTGGCCTTGGTCTCGCGCAGCACCTGCAGGGTTTCCTCCTGCATGGAATGGCGCAGTTGCACATCGAGGCCAGAGAACGGCTCGTCCATCAAGAGGACGCCGGGGCGCGGGGCCATGGCGCGGGCGAGCGCGACGCGCTGCTGCTCGCCGCCCGAGAGCGCGTGTGGATAGGTTTGCGCGTAGCGGGCGAGCCCGACCCGTTCCAGCGCGGCCAGCGCCACGCGCCGGCTTTGCTCGGCCGGCAGCGCCCACAAGCCGAAGGCGACGTTTTCCAGGATCGTGAGATGGGGAAACAGGGCAAAATCCTGGAACATCAGACCGATGTTGCGCTTTTCGGGCGGCACGAAGCGCTCCTCGCCCGCCACCTCCGAACCGTTAAAGAGCACACGACCCTTCGACGGTTTCTCGATTCCGGCGGCGATGCGCAGCAGCGTGGTCTTACCGCAACCAGACGGCCCGAGCAGACAGACAATCTCACTCGGCGCTACCTCGAGCGTCACGCCCTGGAGCGCCCGCACTGGGCCGTACCAGCGGTGCACATCCTCGAACTTAAGGCCGGACGCAAAGGTGGCGCCGGCCGAGCCGCGGCGGCCCCACGATGCGCCGGAGGAGGCGCCGGTTGCGGCCGCATCTGCCGCCGTCACGGTGTCCGCGGGCGGGGGCGCTGTTTTCGGGAGTACGGCGGTCACGATGCGTGCGGACCCTCGTCATCGGGGTCTTCGACGGCTGGATCCTCCGCGTCGTCCTCAGGTTCTAGCGGTAGTTCGTCTGCCTGCAGGCTGGCGAGCAGCTCCGGATCGGGCACCTTGAAGCCCGGCGGTAGGCTGGAATCGAGCAACCCCGCCCCCTTCAATTCGGCAGCGCCCGGAAGATCGGCCAGACTCTCCAGGCCGAAATGAGCCAGGAACCCTTCGGTGGTGCCATACGTCACCGGCCGGCCCGGCGCGCGGCGGCGTCCACGTAAGCGCACCCAGCCGGTTTCCATCAGCACGTCCAGCGTGCCCTTGGAGGTGGCGACGCCGCGGATCGCCTCGACTTCGGCGCGCGTGACGGGCTGGTGGTAGGCGATGATGGCGAGCGTTTCGAGTGCGGCGCGCGACAGGCGCTTTTCAGTCTCGGATTGCTTTTCCAGCAGATAGCCGAGGTCGGCCGCGGTGCGGAATGCCCACTTGCCGGCAACCTTGATCAGGTTGACGCCGCGCTTGGCGTAGTCGGCCTGCAGCTGCAGCAGCAACTCAGACGTATCGGCGCTGGGCGGCAGTTCCCTTGCCAACTGTTCGGTAGTGAGGGGTGCGGGCGCGGCGAACAACAGGGCCTCCAGCACGCGCAAAAAGCGCGCAGCATCTGCTTGTGCGAGTGGCGTGGTCGCGGGGACGCCCGCCTCTGGCATGGGGTGCGATCTCTGAGGGTGAGGTCTTTTGGCAGGCCTGGTCACAGAGCTGGACTCGGGTGGCGTGGAACGCGGGGGCACGGCGGCCATTGTAAGGCCACGCGGCTCACAAAAAAAGGCCGCTGAGAGTGCCATCCTGACGCCGGTTGCCGCAGCGTCAAGGCGCTTGTTCAACCACCCTCAGGTGGGATTTTGTCCGCACGAAGAGTTTGGCGTAGGGCTTGGCCTGTTGCAGCTCCAACCGGCCGTCGCGGGCAAGCTCCAGGATAGCGCCGAGCGAGGCGGCCGTCACCGTCTTGCGGTCCATGGAGGCGCTGAGATACTGTCCCATCAGCTGGGCAAAATCGGCCCAGTCAGGCAGGGCTCCGATCATGCGCTCAAGACGCGTGCGCGCGTCCTTGATCGACCAGACCTCGCGGCGTTTGATGACGTGATGGCTCTGCACCGAGCGTTTGCGCTGATCGGCATACGCGCGCAACAGGTCGTACATGGAGACAGCGTAAGTCTCTGACTTGACGATGCGAATTGGTTCCGGTTGGCCGCGGAAAAACACCGAGCGGCCGAGCCGGTCGCGGGCCATGAGGCGGGCGGCGGCCTCGCGCATGGCGGCAAGGCGCTGCAACCGGAAGGCGAGCTGTTGCGCCAACTCTTCGCCAGACAGGCCCGGATCATCCGGGGCCTTGGGCAACAGTAGGCGCGATTTTAGGAACGCCAGCCAGGCCGCCATGACCAGATAGTCGGCAGCCGCCTCCAGGCGCAGCGGCCCGGCGCGCTCGATAAAGGCGATGTACTGGCCGGCCAGTTCGGCCATCGAAACGTACTTTAGGTCCAGCTTGTGGGTGCGGGCAAGCGCTAGCAACAGGTCCAGCGGCCCCTCGAACCCGTTGAGGTCAACGATCAGCGCATCGGCGTCAGCGGCCGCCGAAAACGGCGGCGATCCGCCATCTTCGAAGTCGAGATTGGTATTGGCAGGGCTGGACATCGGTGGTGGTAACACTTTCGGTTCGCGCGCGTTCCCGCCAGAGCTATCCGATTCAGGCCCGCCCATCCAGCAGCGCAAGCGCAGCCGCGATCCACGGCAGGTTGGCGGGCCGCAGGTGGCCCCAGTTGTAGAAGGCGAGTTCGGTCACGCCACCCTCGATCAGAGCGGCCGCCGCGGCGAGAAACGCGCGCCGGTCGGTGAAATCGGGGAAGGCCGGACGCAAGATGCCGCGTAAGCGTCCCTTGCCGGCGAGCCGCCGCCGGATGTCAAACAGATCGGCTTTTACCCGCGCCGAACCTGGCTCGTAGAAGCAGGCCTCGATGGCGTCGGCCGCTAAAGCCAGCGCCGCAAGGTCACTGCCTTCATACCAGGCGCCGGCCGTCGGCCTGGCAACTGACGGGATGACGACAACGGCGGCGTCTTTGCGCACGGCGGCACGGATTTCGGCGACCAGCGAGGTGACCACCGTGCAGCGCCAGTTGAGGAAGGCGGCCAGGTCGCCATCGGTGCGCGCGTCCGCCAGCCAGAAGGCCTCGGCCATGTCGGGCGGAAAGTCGACATCGCTGGCGAGGTAGCCGGAGATGTCCTTGGCGACGCGCGCCTTCAGGCCCGCCGCGTCAATCCCCGCGACCTGGGCCCCGGCCGTACAGTGCTGGCAAAAGCACAGCCCCAACAGGCTGTCGAGCCAGCGGTTCGGTTGGTTCAGAGCGAACTCGTGATGGTAACCGTGCGCATACGGCATAAAACCCGGCGTCTCCAGCGACAGCCCCGACACCGGATAGCTCTCCGTCACATCGCGGGCGAGGCCGATGGCATAGGCGCGCGCTGCCGGGGCCGACGGACACAGGCTGTACACGTAGCGATCGCCAAACGCATTCGCCACCGCCGCGTCCGGGTGCGCCAGCCCAAGCCGCGTATTGTGTAAGAGCACCAGCCAGACATTGGTGGCGATCTCCGATTGTTCCGTCAGTTCACGGACGATATCGTACGCGCCAAGCATGGTGTTGGGGACGGGCTTGATCGCGCCATAGCGGCTGGCGTCAGGTTTGAAATAGACCGTGCCGTCCTCGGGAAAATAGACCTTTCCCATCGTCCCATGCGGGCGCAGGAACTTGCCGGCATGGTAGCTGCCGGCCACCGTCACGGTATCGAGGCCAAGGGCGCGGAATTGGACCACCGCCTCCGCCACGCCCGTCTCGGCGAGATCCCAGGGGTACGTGTAGATGGCTCTATAGCTCACGGCGTCCTCACAACGGCATTGCCATGCCACCATGGGTCTTGGCAGGATGCAACGCAAGACAGCGGCCAAGTCACCGGAGGTACGCCATGATCTACGAGATCTGCGTGGATTCGACTGCCGGCGTGTGTGCGGCCAAGGCGGCCGGCGCGGCACGGGTGGAGCTGTGCGGCAACCTTCTGGAGGGCGGCGTCACGCCCAGCCGCGGCGCGATCCGGCAAGCGCGCGGCGTGGGCGGCATCGGCCTCCATGTCATCATCCGGCCGCGCGGCGGCGATTTCCTCTACGATGATGACGAGCTCGCCATCATGCGCGCCGATATCGAGACCGCCAAGGCCGAGGGCGCCGACGGCGTGGTGATCGGTATGCTGACAGCCGCAGGCGACGTCGACGTGGCACGCACGAGCGAACTGATCGCGCTGGCCCGCCCGCTCGCTGTAACCTTCCACCGCGCGTTCGACATGACGCCCGACGCGTTCGCGGCGCTTGAGACCCTGATTGAACTCGGCGTCGACCGCGTGCTCACCTCCGGCCAGGAGGCCAGCGTGCTGGAGGGCTTGCCGCTCCTCACCGAATTGATCCGCCACGCCGGCGACCGCATCATCGTCATGCCGGGTGGCGGCATTACCGCGCGCAATGTCGCGCGCATCGCCGCCGCGGCCAAGCCCGCCGAGATCCATTTCGCGGCCTTGGAGCCGGCGGCGAGCCCCATGCAGTACCGCCGCTCGCACGTCTTCATGGGCGGCGAACTCCGTCCGCCGGAATACGATCGTCTAGATACATCAATTGCGGGGATACGGTCAGTGATGGCCAAGGGGAAAGCATGATGAGTAGCGATTTGGAGGGTATCGCCTTCCCGCATCACCGGGGCCGACGTAGGTCCGGCCGCAAAAGCTCACGCGAACGTCAGCGAGAATTGAAAGCGTTGACCATGCCGATCAGGTAGATCTCGCGGGACGCCAATTGACATTTCATGCGAGGCCGGACCCATGCGTGACGACCGGGAAATTGGTTGCGATTTCTCTTCGCTGATGGCGCGGGCGCAGGCGGGCGACCAGGAGGCCTACGGGGCACTATTGCGCGCACTGCTGCCGCTGCTACGGGGCCTCGTTGGGCGGCATTTCTGGGCTTGTGCGCGGACCGACCGCGAGGATGTGGTGCAGGACATTCTCTTGTCGCTGCACCTGGCGCGCGCGACCTATGACCTGCGGCGGCCGTTCCTGCCTTGGGTGCTCGCCATCACTCATCACCGGATTGTGGACGCCAGGCGCCGCGCCAGCCGTCGCTGGAGCCATGAGATCCTCACTGACAGTCCGCCCGAACCCGTCCCGGACGTCGACACGAATTTCTCGGAGTCGTCTGCTGGCGATGTCGAGGTCCTGAGGCAGGCGATCGCCAACCTGCCCCGCAGCCAGCAGCAAGCGCTGCGGCTTCTCAAACTTGAGGAGATGACCCTGCAGGAAGCCGCAGCCCAGAGCGGCATGAGTATCTCCGCCTTGAAGGCCGCAACCCACCGCGCCATGGGGACGCTGCGGGAAAGGTTAGCCTATGCGCACGGATGATCTGATCGCCGCGATTGTCACTGCCGCGCGACCTGTCCGGCCATTGCCCACCCCATGGGTCCGAGCTGCCGGTTGGCTCGCTGCGGGCGGCGTTTGGCTCGCCTTCGCGCTCTCGGTGCTCGGCCCCCGGGCAGACCTGACCCACCGCCTCGGCGAACCCACTTTCGACCTTGAACTCGCGGCAATCCTGGCGACGGCCGTTGCGGCCGCCATCGCAGCTTTTGCCAGCGCTGTGCCGGGCCTTGACCGGCGGCTGTCGCTGCTGCCGCTGCCGCCCCTCGCGCTTTGGCTGTTGACGCTGGGCGAGAGCTGCCGGGCCGCATGGCTCGCCGACGGCGGTTTCGGGGGCCGCCTTGCCCCCGACTGGTCGTGCGTTCCGGCCGTGGCGCTGCTCCTCAGTGTACCGACGGTTCTGATGCTAAGCATGATTGGTCGCCGCTACCCATTGCGCACCCGACGCACCGCCCTCCTCGGAGCATTGGCCGCGGCATCGCTGGCGAGCTTCGGCCTCAAATTGTTCCACGATCATGACGTGAGCCTGTTCGTCCTCGTCTGGCAGCTGGCAGGCCTCGCACTCGCTGCGCTGATTCTTTGGTTCGCCCCGGCCCGCCGTGCCCCGGCGCCCTTCACGCCGATGTGAGCGGCAAGGCCCGATCTGTGACCGGCCGTTTCGCAACCTTGTCAGGTTCGGCAGCGAAACTCCATTCAAGCAGGCCGATTCTCGTCCTGCGCCACAACTAGGAGGACACCATGTCCAATCGTCTCCTGTCCGTGATCGTCGCTTCCGCCTTCACCGCCGCCCTCGGCTCCGTGACGCCCGCTGGCGCCGCCATGATGTCCGACGCCGAGATGAAGAAGATGATGGAAGAGAACCAGGCGATGAGCATGGAGAAGATGAAGACCGGCAAGTTCGAGCAGTGCTATGGCGTCGCCCTCAAGGGTAAGAACGACTGCTTCGCCGGCGCCGGCACCACCTGCGCAGGCACCAGCACCGCCGACTACCAGGGCAACGCCTGGAAGCTGGTCGACAAGGGCACCTGCGAGGCCATGACGACGCCGAGCGGCCACGGCAGCATGAAGCCGATCACCTGATCTGGCGAGCTGTAGAAGAATGAGTCGCTGGAGCCGGCTTGCGAGCCGGCTCCGGTTTCGTCTCGAAGCCCACTTCGCCGGCGACGGCGGCTGGAGTTCCCAATGCCCGACCAACATAACGTCGAAGCCAGCAAGTGCTCGCCCGTGCCGCCGCGCGCTGGGGTCGGGCTCAAGCCTGAGCATTTCCACACGATCATCGAGACGCAACCGGACATCGGTTTCTTTGAGGTCCATGCCGAGAACTACATGGGCGCGGGCGGCCCGCCGCACCGCTACCTGACCCGCATCCGCGAGACCTATCCGCTGTCGCTGCACGGCGTCGGCCTTTCGATCGGCGCCCATCAGCCGCTGGACCGCGCGCACCTTGCCCGCCTCGCCGGCCTCGTTGATCGCTACCAGCCCGGCCTGTTCTCCGAGCACCTCGCCTGGTCTACGCACGATACGGCGTACTATGACGACCTATTGCCGGTGCCCTATACCAAGGAGACGCTCGACCGCGTCGTCGAGCACGTCAGCCAAGTGCAAGACACGCTCGGCCGTCAGATGCTGCTGGAGAATCCGACCACCTATCTCGCCTTCGCCGAGAGCACGATCAGCGAGACCGATTTCATCGCCGAGATCGCCCGCCGCTCGGGCTGCGGCCTGCTGCTCGACGTTAACAACGTGCACGTCTCTTCGACCAATC
>JAYUAJ010000286.1:0-4200 GCA_043741375.1 Hyphomicrobiaceae bacterium
CGGTCCAGCGCGGCAAATGCCGGGAGAACGGTGGCCGCTCAAGTCTGTCGCCAAGTATGCTTACTTCATCGCGGCCTTCAGATAGTCCACGTTGACGAACTTGCTGTAGTCAGCCAACGGGGCATCGATGCGCTTGTTGGCGGCCAGGAACTTGGCGGTCGCCAGCATGTTCGCCTGATTGCCACCGCCGAGCCAAGCTTCGGACGCCATCTCGGCCAGGGTCGGGAAGCCATAGCCGGTCAGAGCCGCCGGGATTTCTGCAGCCGGGGCGCCGGTGTTCTTGGCAATTTCCTTGATCTGGGCTGAGTCAGCAGTCCAGGCGGCCGTGTTCGACTTGTAGGCATTGTTAACGGCTTCGAGTGTCTTCAGGAACGCGGTCATGAACTCGGGGTTGGCAGCGGCGAACTCGCGGTTGGCGACCCAGCCGTCATAGGTCGGCTTGCCGGTGACTTCGCCAGCATTGATGATTTGCTTGCCGGTTTTCATCACAACGCCCTTGGCGGGCTCCCAGATGAACGTGGCGTCGATCTGGCCCTGCTCCCAGGCGGCCGCGATCTGATCCGGCTTCATGCCGATGACTTCGACGTCCTTCGACGAGATACCGGCGTTCTCAAGCGCGCCCATCAACGAGTAATGCGCGGTGGAGCCAAGCGGCACGCCGACTTTTTTGCCCTTGAGATCAGCTACCTTCTCGATGCCTGTGCCGTTGCGGACAATCAGAGCCTCAGCGGCGCCGATGGCGTTGGAAATGGCGAACAGCTGGTAGTCCACGCCCTGGGTGGCGCCGATCGACAACGGCGACGAGCCGAGTTCGGAGATCTTGATGTCACCGGACGCCATCGCGGCGATGACGTCGGAACCAGCGGCGAACTTGCGCCATTCGATCTTCCAGCCGGTGTTCTTGGAGAAGTCCTCCAGGGCCGCCTGGAACGGCAAGGGTGTGCCGAAGTGGCCGATGATGATGGTCTTGTCAGCGGCGAACGCGGGCGCGGTCAGCCCGAGCGCCACGGCGCCTGCCGCGAGCCCTAGAAAGTTGCGTTTCGTAAGCATGCTATCCTCCCTGTTTCGTTTCTCTTGGCCCGGCGCCACTTGCTCTACTCAGCAACTGTGCGCAGGGACTTATCCACGACCGCCAATCGTGTGGCTAGTGTGGAATTCCTTGTTTGTTTCTATAGATGTTCTCGATCCCAGGCCCCAAGCCACAACTTCCTCGACGAGCACATCGAGCGCATCGAGAACTGGTTTGGTGCCGCCCAGACCGTCCGCCAGCACAGAAAGCTCTGTGCACGCGATGATCAACACGTCGGCGTCCTGCAACTCTTCAGCCAAGGCGTGCAGCTCACGTCGCTGATCGGCTCCGGTTTCGCCGCGCTTGACGGCTTTGATGAGGCGCATCACTTCGGTCTGGTCGCGGGGATAGGTCACCGTGATCCCCAGCGGATCGAGGGCGCGCTCATAGAGGCCAAGCGACTTGACGGCGGTCGAGGCAAGTAGCCCGACGCGGCGATGCATGAGCAGCATGTGCGAGAGGCGGCCGGCGGTGAGCCCGATCATATCGAGCAATGGAATGCTGGTAGCCGCCCGGATTTGGTCCGCATAGGCATGGGCCGTGTTGCAGGGCATGGCGAGCACATTGGCGCCTGCGGTTTCGAGCCGTTTCGCCATCTCGATCAGCACTGGCGCAGGGTTCTCCCCCGTCTTGTCGATCAAAGCCTTGATGCGCGACGGCACCTTGGGATTGTGTTCGACAATCATGCGGATGTGGTCTTGGTCGTCTTCGGCCGGCGTCATGGCGATCACCCGGCGCATCAGTTCGACAGTCGCCTGCGGCCCCATGCCGCCAAGCACGCCAACCACCGCCGGTTGCGCCAGAGACATCACGACGCCTCCAGTACGAAACTCTTGGCGGATTTGGCTGCCTCGCCCGTGCGGACGGCCTCGCGCGCCTCGAACACGCAGTCGCGGATAATTTCGCCGATCAGCTGGCAGTCCTCAACTGAGAAGGTCAATGGCAGCCGCATGTCGAGCAATTCCGACAGCACACGGTCGGTTTGCGGTAAGGACTGAGGCTCGATGTAGCGCCAGCTATCGTGACGGCTGGTGTAGGCGACGGGCTCGTCGGCGCCGAACCACTTTAATTCGACCCCGCGCGCCTTGCAGCGGCGCATCAAATCGAGAATGCCGGATTTGCCCAAATCGCGGACCAAAAACTGAAACGAGCTGGCGACATAGGTTTCCTCCGGCGGCCGCTCCGGAAGTCGCACGCCCGGCGCGTTGCGCAACGCATCTTCTATGGCCCGATACCGCGCATTCCAGCGCTCGCGGTTGTCATCGAGCAGCGCGAGTTGTGGCCGCAGAATGGCGGCGCGCAGATTATCCAATCGGCCGCTGCAATTGGGCGTATCGAGACGAATGTCAGCATAGACGCTGGCGTCCGGTCCTGCGCTATGGCGATCATAGAGCATGTAGGAGCCCGACAGGATTGTCGCCCGCGCCATCAGCTGGGCATCGCGGGAGATGAGGAAGCCGCCCTCGCCCGAGTTCACATGCTTATAAGTTTGCGTGCTGTAGCAGGCAGCCACGCCATGCAGCCCGCTTTGGGTGCCACGCCATGAGGCACCCATCGTGTGCGCACAATCCTCGATAACGGCCACACCGTGGGCATTCGCGATGCGCATCAGCGCGTCCATATCAACGAGGTGTCCGCGCATATGCGAGAGCAACAGGACGCGCGACTTGCTCGCCCCGATCTTACGCTCGAAGTCATCAAGGTCGATGACCAGATTATCGGTGACCTCGACGAGTACTGATTTACAGCCAGCAGCATGAATAGCGCCGGGAACCGGCGATAGCGTGAAGGCGTTGGTGAGCACGGGCTCGCCCGGCGCAACGCCAAAGGCGCGCAGCGCCGTCACCATGGCATAGCCGCCCGATGTCACGGCCAGACAATAGACGCCGCCCATATAGGCCGAGAATTCCTTCTCCAGCAGCGTCGTTTCAGAGATCTCGCCCTCGGCGACATTGTAACGATGCAGACGGCCCGAGCGCATCACGGCGACAGCCCGCTCGATCGCCGTTTCCGGGATCGGCTCTTGCTGGGTGAAATTACCCTTAAACGTTTTGGCGGTCATGGCGTCCACTCAGTCGCTTCAGGCAACGGAGGCCTGGCCGAACTCTGCCGGGTAACCGAATAATGCGGCAGAGCCACCCGTGTGGATAAAGACGATGTTCTGGCCCCTCTTGAACTGGCCCTTGCGGGTGAGGTCGATCAGGCCAGCCATGCCTTTGCCCGAATAGACGGGGTCAAGCAAAATACCTTCATGTCGTGCGAGCAGCGAGATCGCCTCCAGCGTGCTCTCCATCGGGAACCCGTAACCCTTGCCGACGTAATCGCAGTTGGCGACGACATGCTCGCGCCGGACTGAACTGGAGCACCCCAGCCGTTCGGCCGTTGCCGCCGCGAGCCGGTAGACGTTGTCTTCCTGCTTCTCTTTTGGCGCCCGTACGCCAACGCCGAGCAGCGGCACGCCGCTATTGATGCCCGCAAGCCCGACCACCAGCCCGGCCTGCGTTCCGGCGCTGCCCGTCGCAGTCACCACATGGTCCATGCGCAGGCCGATGCCGTTGGCCTGCACGACGAGTTCGATGGCGGCGTCCACGTAGCCCAGCGCCCCGGTGACGTTCGAGCCGCCGCCCGGAATGGCGTATACCTTGCGGCCGCCCTTGCGCAGTTTGTCCGCCACTTTGTCCATCTCGCCATTCATATCCGGATTGGCGGCCCGGCGCTCGATGGTCGCGCCATGCATCACATCCAGCAGCACATTGCCATTCTGGGTGTATTCGCTGTCGGTTTTCAATGTGCGGTCTTCGAGCAGGATGTGGCAGGCCATTCCGAGTTTGGCCGCCGCCGCCGCCGTCTGGCGCGCGTGGTTGGACTGCGTCGCCCCTTGCGTGATGACCATGTCGGCGCCCTGGTCGCGCGCCTCAGCCATCAGGAATTCGAGTTTTCTGGTTTTGTTGCCGCCAGTCGAAAGGCCCGTACAATCGTCCCGCTTGATCCAGATCTCGGGGCCGCCCAGCATCCGTGTGAGAGTGTCGAGCCGCTCAAGCGGCGTCGGTAGATGGGCAAGGCGGATGCGTGGAAAACGGGCAAGGTTCATGGCGTGAGCGCCTCATGCGATGTCATCGGACAACAGTGGC
>JAYUAJ010000287.1:0-9711 GCA_043741375.1 Hyphomicrobiaceae bacterium
CGACCGAAGTGACGCAGGAGCAGGTGAAATCGGCCAAGGTTGCGACCGCCAAAGCGGCCAAGAAGATGGTGGCCCAGGCGGACACGGCCGAGGTCCCGGTGGTCAAGGCGAAGGCAGTGGCTGCGGAGGATGCGGCCGTCGCTACGGCCGATAGCCCGGTCGAGGATGCCGCCGGAAACACCCAACTGGCCTCGTTGACGGTACCGGCCAATCCGGCCCCGTCGAAGAACTGCAAGGTCTTCACGGCAAGCTACGGCGGCGGCATGTCGCTGCTGATCCAGTCGCCCGACGGCGACCGCACCAAGTTCACGGCGCTGACCGTGAACGAGGCCAAGGCCGACGCCCAGGCTAAGGCGTTCATCAATGTGTATGCCAAGGGCGGGCAAAAGATCGCATCCTTCGGCACTCAGAACGAGGCCCTCACGAAGGCGTTTGAGCTCTGCCCCGAAGGCTGAGCTTCTACTCGCTGAACACCGGGCTCAGCCCGAGTTGCGGCGAGATCCGGCCAATAAGCCGGGCGGTCAGCGGCGCGGCGGTGAGACCGGCCGCCGTCTGGCCGTGATCGGCTTCGGTGGCTTGGGGCGCCCAGAGCAGCACATAGCTGAGATAGCGTGGCTGGCTCATGGGCCAGGCGGCCAGGAACGAGGAGAGCACGCCGTGCCGGCCGTAGCCGCCCTTTCCAGGAATGTCGGCCGTACCGGTTTTTCCGCCCACATCGTAGCCGGCGACGGCCGCGCGCTTGCCGGTGCCGTCTGGTCCAGCGACGTTGTGCTGGAACAGGGTAACCAGGAATTTTCTGGTCTTGGCATCGATCAGTGGGCTGCCGGTGGACCCATCGACCGGAGGATCGCGCTTCAGGAAGGTGGGCTGAACCTGCCGGCCTACGAGCAACCCGGCCGCCGCTGCGGCGAACTGCATCGGGGCCACCGCGAGGCCGTGGCCGAAGGACGCCGTCATGATCGCTGTCTTTCCCCAGCGTGGCGGGAGTTGCGGCGCGGCCACCTTGCCCAGCTCCGTCGTCATCTGCCTGGTCAGCTCCAGACGGTCCAGGAACGCCCGCATGCGTGTCTCGCCGACATCCAAGGCCATCAAGGACGCCCCGATGTTGGAGGAGTGCAGGAACACCTCCTCGGCCGTCAGCTGGCGACGTGTCGGGTGAAAATCGTCGATGGTGGATTTGCCGACCTGGAGCGGCTGCGTCGTATCGTAGAGTTTTCCAGGCTGCAGGACGCCGGACTCCTGCGCCATGGCCAGCGTTATGGTCTTGAACACCGAACCCAATTCGTAGGTGCCACCGGTAACCCGGTCTAGCCGGTCGGAGTCCAGACTGAGGACCGCGTTGCCGGCGGCGAAATCGGGCAGGCTGACGTCGGCCAACACCTCGCCGGTTTGTAGATCCAGCACCAAGCCCGCTGCCGCCCCAGCGGAAAAATCCGCCATGGCGCGTTCCAACTCGGACCGCAGCGTGTGCTGAACGGCGATGTCGATTGAGAGCGCGACGGGTTCACGTTCGCTGCGGGCTGCCCCATCTGAGAGATCGATCAGGCCCTGTGTATCGAGATAGCGCTCGATACCGGCGCTGCCATGGTTATCGACATCGACATAGCCGATGACATGGCCGCCATCCTCGCCCGCCGGATAGACCCGGCGCGGCTCGTCGCGGAACGAAACGCCAGGCAGACCGAGATCGTGCACGCGCTGCGCATCGGCTGGAGTCAGGCCGCGTTTGACCCAGACAAAGCGCCGGCTTTTATCGCCGAGATCTGTCAACAACTGGCGCTCGTCGATGCCCGGCAGCGCACTGGCCAGTTTCTCGGCCACCTCGTCCTTGTCCAGGACCCGGCGCGGGTCGACAAACACGGAAGCCATCGCCACGTCGGTGGCAAGCAGCCGGCCATTGCGGTCGACGATGTCTGGCCGCGCCACATTGCGCGATACGGATTCCACGGGATCGCTGCGGACTGCTGTTGAACCCTTCAGCCCCAGCCATACCAGTTGGCCCGCTTCGACAGTGAAAGCCGAGGCCGTCAGCGCCAGGACGATAAATGCGCGCCGGCGATGATTGCGTGGGGCAGCGGAAGAGTGCTTGGCCCTCATGGTTGCAGCTTCACCGGCGGGGCGTCAGCTGCGCCGGGTACGTCTCCCTTCCACGGCAAGTCAGCGACGCGGCCGAGCTGCTTTGGGGCGATCGGGCGCAAAGTCAGATTGGCTTTGACCAGAGTGTCGATCCGGGCCGGGCGCATAAGGTTGGCTTTTTCCGCGCGCATCACCGCGATCTCTGTCTCCCGCTTGGCCACCTGATCGGTAGCATCGGAGACCTCGGCGGCGATCCGGCTGGTGTCATACTTGACCGCATAGAGCGCGACTGCGCTGGCGATCGCAGCGCCGATGGCAAGAACGGTGACGCTGCGATGCATGGGACTGCCGCCTCAAGGCGCCTCGGTCCGCACCGCCGCCCGAAGCCGGGCAGAGCGCGCACGAGGGTTAACGGAAAGTTCCTCTTCTGTCGGGGATAGCGCGCGCCGGTTAATAATTTGGAAACGAGGGCTCACCCGTTTTTCCTCAGGCAGGTAGCGCGAGCCCTTGGCCGCCAGATCCGATCGCTCGCGCATAAAATCTTTTACGATGCGGTCTTCAAGCGAATGGAACGTCACGACCACCAATCGCCCGCCCGGCTTCAGGAGTTTCTCGGCGGCCTCCAGCGCAACTGTCAACTCGCCCAACTCGTCGTTGACGGCGATGCGCAGGCCCTGAAACGTTCGCGTGGCCGGATGTTTGGGATCGCCCGGTTTGCGGCCGATGACCTTTTCGACCAGGTTCGCCAGCTCAAGCGTACGGTTAAACTTTTTGTCCGCACGCTTTGCAATGATCGCCTTGGCAATACGCCGCGATTGGCGCTCTTCACCGTATCTATAGAGGATTTCGGCGATCTCGGCCTCGCTGGCCGTGTTCACAATATCGGCCGCGCTCTCCCCCTCGGCGCTCATGCGCATATCGAGGGGGCCGTCGCTCATGAAGGAAAAGCCGCGCTCGGGCCGGTCGAGTTGCATCGACGACACGCCGATGTCGAGCACGACGCCGTCCGCCTGCTCCGAGTTGCGTTCGCGCCAAACCTCGGCCAGCGCGCCAAAAGTCGACTTAACAACCGTCAGCCTACCCGCATACCGCCCGATCAATGCCCCGGCCGCTGCGATTGCCGTCGGATCACGATCGAGCGCCAGAACCTTGCAGCCGGCGGCCTCCAGAATGGCGCGCGAGTAGCCGCCTGCGCCAAACGTTCCATCAAGATAGGTCTCGCCGGCCTTTGGCGCGAGCGCCGCCAGCACTTCCGATAACAGCACGGGAATGTGCGGGCGCACCCCGCTTGGATTGTCGCTGTCCCTGGCGACTTTCCGGCCCGTCATTCCCGTGCTCCCGTTCCGCCCTTGGGCTCATCGCCTCCAGAGCGGTCCCCGCCGTGAAAAAGCCGCCGATGTTCGCGCGCCCGTTCGCGCGCTTCGGCTCTGAAGGCCTCGAAACCTTGAGGCTGCCAGATTTGAAATTTTTGGCCAAGGCCGACGAAGGTGACGTCGCTTTCCAGCTTGGCATGAATTCGCAAGTCTTCAGGAAGGACGATGCGCCCCTCGCCATCGATCTTGAGAATGTGGACGTCGCCATAGAGCGCGACAGACAGCTGGTCCCGCTCGTCCGAATAGTCGCTGAGACCCTTGAGGAGATCGTCGATCTTGCGCGCAAGGCTCTCGCCGCCTGCATCGAGCGCAGGAGCATCGAGCGCGGGGTAGCAGTAGATGCCGCCCCCGCTTGCCTGACCTCCGGAATAGCCGTCGCGCGCCAGGACATCGCGAAATCCCGCGGGGATCGAAACGCGCCCCTTGGCGTCGAGCTTGTTCGTGAAGGTCGAGACAAAGCGGTCCATCCTCTTTCACTTGCGCCGAGCGACTCCCCTCCGGGGAGCCGGCCGCTCGGCGCGGAGCTCCTGCTTTCGTTTGTTCGTCACTCACGAGTACGTTCTCGATGGATCATGGGATACTATGGGATTTCATGGGCGTCAATGGAAATTAACCTTTGGGGTTGGGTGCGCGATGGGCAGGCCGTGAGATGGGCGATCAAACGTGGGCCAGCAAAAACTTGTCCGGTGCGTGATCGACTTGTGAATGGTCCAACCGGGCGAAATCGCCATATTGGTAAGCAATTGCTGGTGAGATCAGCTGGCCCATTTCGAGGAGACGACCATGACAGCCAATCGACGTGATCTGTTGCGCGGCGCCGGTGCGCTCGCTCTAAGCGCAGCAGCGATCGCCTTGTTCCGGCCCTTCGGCGTAGCTGCCAGCGAGATGTTCGAGGTCACCAAGACCGACGCTGAATGGAAGGCGCTACTGAAGCCAGACGCCTATGCCGTGCTGCGCCAGGCCAGCACCGAGTACCCCAACACCAGCAAGCTGCTGAACGAGCATCGTAAAGGCAAGTTTGCCTGCGCCGGATGCGACCTCGCCCTCTTCGACGATTCCCAGAAATTTGATAGCGGCACGGGTTGGCCGAGCTTTTTTGACCATCTCGCCGACGCCATCGCGACCAAGACCGACAAAGAGCTGCTGTCCGCCCGCACCGAGGTCCATTGCCGGCGCTGCGGCGGTCATCTGGGCCATGTGTTCGACGATGGCCCCAAGCCTACGGGTCTGCGCTATTGCATGAACGGCGTCGCCCTGATGTTCCACCCAGCCGACGGATCGGGAGCCTGATATGAAGAGCTTTCTCTCACTGATTGCCGGCATGTTCGCGCTCGCCGGCGCCGCAACGTTCGCACCCTCGGCCGCGATGGCGGCCGACGCTCCGACGGCCAAGGCCATCCTGGGCGGCGGCTGCTTCTGGTGCCTGGAGCACGATTTCCGGGCGCTTCCGGGCGTCGTGAAAGCTGTCTCGGGGTATTCGGGCGGCTCGATAGCAAAGCCCAATTACTCAAACTATCACGACGTCTCGGATGCCGCCCCCGTGCCGCACACCGAAGTGGTGGAGGTGACTTACGACACCAGCAAGCTCAGCTACGACAAGGTGCTCGACTACTTCTTCCGCCATGTCGACCCCACGGACGGCGGCGGTCAGTTCTGCGACCGCGGGGAGCCCTATGCGCCTGTGATCTTCACCGCCAACGACGCCGAGAAGGCTGCGGCGACGGCCAAGGCGGCCGATGTGGCCAAACTGATCAAAGCCAAGGTGGCGGTCGCCATCCGCGACGCCAAACAGTTCTGGCCCGCCGAGGATTACCACCAGGACTACGCCGACAAGAACCCCATCAAGTACAAGTTCTACCGCTGGAATTGCGGGCGCGATCAGCGGGTGGCGGAAGTCTGGGGTCCTGCGACGAATTGAGCGCTCGCTGGTTTAGCGCTTGTTGGGCCGGAGGCAGATCATCGCCCCGGCCTGTTTTTTTTTGGAACAACACTTTCCTCGGCGTTTCCAGCTTCCAGAAGAGGACGATCAACGGGAAGCTGCGACACGGGGCTTCACGTGCCATCAAACCGAAAGGGGGAATTTTTATTGACCGTTCTGCCCTCCGATGATGAGGCTTGAGCACGTCAGTTGCCTGACAAAAGATGGAGGCCACCTCATGCGCGCCGCTACCTGGACCAGCCGCTTCTCCCTGGAGGGCAAAATCGCGCTCGTCACGGGCGGAACGAGTGGTATCGGCTACGTCGCCGCGCAGGTGCTGGCAGATGCTGGGGCTGATGTAGTCGCGGCGGGAACGCCAGGACACAAGCCTGAAGACGTTGTCGGGGCGATCACCGGGCTGGGACGCAAGGCCGAGGTGCTTACGCATGACCTGGCGACGCCCGACGGTCCGGTGCGACTTGCACGCGAAGCGCTAGGCGTCTTCGGGCGCATCGACATTCTCGTGAACAATGCCGGTATCGCTCGCAACGCCCTGCTGCTCGATGCCACCATCGAGGAATGGGATATGACGATGGCGGTAAATCTCAGGGCGCCGTTCCTGATCGCCAAAGAGATCGCGCCGCAAATGATCGCCCGCAAGGCGGGCAAGATCATCAACGTCTCGTCGCAGACGAGCGTGGTCGGACTGCTTGAGCATGGAGCGTACATGGCCTCGAAGGCCGGTCTCAACGCGCTCACCAAGGTGATGACGCTGGAGTGGGCCCAGCACAACGTCCAGAGCAACGCAGTGTGCCCAACCGTGGTACTGACGCCGATGGGCCAGCGTGTTTGGGGCCAACCAGAAAAGGGCGAGCCGATGCTGGCAAAAATTCCACTTGGCCGCTTCGGCAAGCCTATCGAGGTCGCCGATGCCATTCTGTTTCTCGCCTCGCCGGCGTCCGACCTTATCTCGGGTGAAACGCTGATGCTCGACGGCGGATATACGGCTGCCTAGTCATGCACCGGCGGGCCTGTAAGCGCGCCGGATTTCAGTTCGACCTTGGCAGGTTCTCAAGCCGGAGCATCGGCCACGTTCGGCGCCAGCCAGCCGCGATAGCGCACGATCAGCCCCGTGAGCGGGTGACCGATCTCGACGTGGAAGCGAAACTTTCCGCCTTCGGATGTTTCGTAGGCTGTCGATCGCGGCCCGAGCCAGATCGGTAGCGGCGCTCCGAACACCGACCAGCGGCGCAGCACCAGCGACAGTCGTCCCGCCTCGACCACCACCGCCATGGCGAAGATCAGTGGGCCGAATTGCTCGCACAACAGGTGTTCGGAGCGGCCGCTGCCGGCAAACTGGCGGCTGTAGAAGGATTTGGGCCCAAAGCGGCGGGTCCAAGTCTCGACCCCACCGGCGGCATCAAACTGCACCGAGACGGGAACGTCTGCTGCGGCAGGCGGGAAGCCGACCGCGCTCGCGACTAGGCGCGCCAGCAGCGACGGTCCGCGTTCGACAGTTGCCCGGCCGGCGGCCGTGAACCGATCCTGAACGCTGTGCATCTGCCTGAGTTCGGCCGGAAGCTCCGCGTAAGCGCTGCCCAACAGTCTTTGATACAGCGGCGCTGCATTCGGTGGCAGATCGTCCCGGACGCCGCTTCGGATCGCCCTGCCGGCAAACAGGGCCTGGTAGTCGGCGAGTTCTAGTTCCTCAAGCGCCGTGCGCGCGCCCGGCTGCGGCGGCTGCCCGCTCAGTACCTTGGAAATCAGGACCGCCGCGGACATCGCGGGTATGAAGGGGCCGTCATCCCCGTCCGCGAGCAGATGCCAGCTGCGCGAAACGCGTGCGCCTGTTGCAGTGGCGCCGGTAACCGCCACGAACATGCCGCCGCGCCGTTCGCCCCAGCGGACCTTGCGGGTGGAGAGATGCATGAGCCCGGCTAAGGGGCGCAAAGACGGCAACAGGCGCCAGCGCACCAGCCAGGCAAGCCCCACCAGCACCCGGTGCATGAATTCGGGAGCGGGGCCGGCGCCGACCCAGACGGTGCGAATGCCGGGCCAGAGCCGCGTCAGCGCCAGCAGGTCGGGGACATTCACGAGCGAAAAAAGCCGGTTCTGCAACGGAATGAGCCCAGGCGGAGCGATGGTCGCGCGCATCGTCTCGGTGAGCGGATGACCGATGGCTGGCTGGCCATCCCGCCAAACCGGCACGCCGCCGCCGGCCTGGGCGGCGATGGCGCGAATGACATTCTCGCCGACGCCAGCGTAGGGCGAGGGGGCAACGCCCGCACGTACGGAATCGATCACAGTCATATCGCGCGCCAGATGCCGGACCGCTGCTGCCGTCAGCACCGGAAAACTCGATACGCCCGAGAGGACGTACACGCCCTTGGCGCGCGCCGCCGCATCGTAGGCCGCGACACCCGCTGCAAACTCTGCGCTGTCAGCCAGGTCCAGATAGGCAACAGATCGCACCAGGCAGGCCTCGATGACGCGATAGGGCGATGCGCCGTAGGACTGGAACGGCCCGCTGGCGTCGATGACGATATTTGGCTTCAGCATGCCCAGCAACCCGTCGAGATCCCCGCCCCGGTCAAAGGCCGCAGGCACCAGAGTGGCCTTGGAAGCCTTGCGTTCAGCGCAAAACGCCTGCGCCTTGCTGAGGCTGCGGCCCGCGACGATCAGATTTAGACGCGACTGATCCTCCAGCAGAGCCACAATCCGCCGGCCGAACGTGCCGTAGCCGCCGATGATCAGGATGCTGAGGGGGTCGCTCATGGCGGGCCGATTCGGGGTGGGACAGTCTGACCTGGGTAGCATGCCGGTGTTGCGCACCGCCAGCCATCGATCCGGCGCTGGCGCCAGAGCATCGCCATGTTATGAGACGGGCATGGAAACACCTCCCACATTCAGCAGCGCGGCCGTCGTCATGGGCGTCGCGGGTTGCGGCAAGACCACCATCGCCGAGTCGATCGCATCCCGGCTTGGCGTGCGCTGCATCGAGGGCGACCGGCTGCACAGCGCGCAGAACATCGCTAAGATGTCTGCCGGAACGCCCCTCACCGATGACGACCGTTGGCCATGGCTCGCCCAGGTTGGCTCGGCTCTGTCGGGCTCGGACGGCACGGTGGCGGCGTGTTCGGCACTGAAGCGGGTTTATCGCGAGACCATCACGCGGGCGGCAGGGCGTCCGGTGGCATTCGTATACCTTAAAGGCGACCGCGCATTGATCGAGGCGCGCATGCATCTGCGCACCGGTCACTTCATGCCGACCTCGCTACTCGACAGCCAGTTCGGGACGCTGGAAGAGCCCACCGCCGGCGAACTGGCCATCGCGCTTGATCTGGCGCAGTCGCCCGAAACCATCACCGATCAGGCCATCGCATTCCTAAGCCTAATGACGGCGGGACGGCAGCCAGGTATCGACTTGGTGTCAGGCACTTAGAGGCCAGACACCGGGTCCTTGACTTGCGCTCAATACGGCATGGCGAGCGAGCCGGCGAGTTTGACCAGATCGGCTTGGCGGTTGCAGCCGGTCTTTTGGAAAACCCGCAGAAGGTGTGTTTTCACGGTCGCGGTCGCCACGCCCAGGCGAGTGGCGATATCGGCCGGCGCCTCGCCCGCCGCAACGGACTCAAACACCCGGCTTTCGGCCGGCGTCAGATCGTAGAGCAGCGCCAGCGCATCGCCGGGAAGCTGCGGATGGGCGGTCGCCGGAGCGATGAAAATCGCCGCTGCCGCGCTTGCGTGGAGGCCCGGGCGGATTTCGCCGACCCGCAACGGCAGCACGTGAGCGACGCACGCTTCGCCACTTTTCCGTTTCAAGGGCACCCCGAGGCCCCGCCCGCCAAGGTCTTGTTCGGCATCGGCGCATTGCGCCACGGCGCCGGCCAGTGCCTGGGTCGCCAGAGGGTGAGAAAAGCCAAGTCTCCCGTTCAGTTGGCGGATCGGGTCGCCCATTTCCATCATTGCCAAGGCGGCGCCATTGGCGTGGACCACGCCCAAGTGCTCATCGACCAGTACGATTCCGGACGATAAGGCCTCCAGCGCTCCCGATAGCGTCGCGGCGACGACGGACTTCAGGTCGAGCAGCTTGCTGATGGCCACGGCCCGGCGAAAATGCGGGGCGATCAATCGAAGCGCGGACATTTCCGGCTCGCCTATCTCGCCCTGCGACCTGTGCCGACCGAAGCTGACTGAACCGATCATGCCTGGATCGCGAGCGAAGGCGATTGCAACAGCGTCGATCATATCGTTGGGAACGGCAAACTCTTCATACCACGAATTGCCTATCAGACCTGCTGTGCCGACGGCCTGAGTTTGCTGGACCGGCTCATCCAGAGGGTA
>JAYUAJ010000288.1:0-21391 GCA_043741375.1 Hyphomicrobiaceae bacterium
CGCCGAAGGGAAGCCCGGCGTATGGTCGTTGCCAACCAGGTCGTTGTCGATGGTTTTCGGAATGTGGATGCTACGCAGCGGATAGTTGGCCTTTTTCGCTTCTTCGCTGACGACACGCACCGTATCGGAAGAATCGTTGCCGCCGATATAGAAAAAGGCGCTGATCTCGTGCGCGCGCAGCACTTCGAAAATCTCGTGGCAGTACTTGGCGTCCGGCTTATCGCGGGTCGAGCCCAATGCGGACGACGGCGTGCCTGCGACCATTTCAAGGTTGTGGCTCGTCTCCTGCGTCAGATCGAGCAGGTCTTCGTTGACAATCCCACGCACGCCATGATGGGCTCCGTAGACGCGGGTGACGTTTGGAAAACGGCGGGCTTCGAGCACAACGCCGGCTAGCGACTGGTTGATGACGGCGGTCGGGCCGCCACCCTGGGCGACCAAGATTTTTGTCGGCGTCACGAAACACTCTCCCCGTATTTTTTTTGATTCCGTCTTTTAGGCCTAAGTCCATGCCAAAGGCAGCTCGCTCTTGGCGCTAACCAATACTTCTCAAACCCCGCTCGAAAATGCCCAGTCGCTCGTGGCCCGTTGCGTCGTACCTCCTACGGAGCTCCTGCCTGCCGTCCCGATGATCGTTACCAAGCGGATCACCACAAATTCAACATTCTCCCGGCTTGTCACCTACAGATTCACCCGATCGCCTTGGTTGACGGCCCGCCTGGCGGTTGCTCGCAAGCGCTTCGATAGCCTATGATCGGCAAATCACCTGGCCATCTGGCGGGGCGTCGGTTGCGCGTAGCGTGCTTAAATTCCCGCCCAGATACTTTCAACCTCGAGGACAAACCCACATGCGCGATCCCATCGATACGCTCCGTAACTATTTGATCCCCATGGTGATCGAGCAAACCAATCGGGGTGAGCGGTCGTATGATATCTATTCGCGCATGCTCAAGGAGCGCATCATTTTCCTTACTGGTCCGGTCGAAGACGACATGAGCGCTGTCATCACGGCGCAGTTGCTGTTCCTGGAATCGGAGAACCCCAAGAAGGAAATCTCCATGTATATCAATTCCCCCGGGGGCGTGGTGACGGCCGGTATGGCGATCTATGACACCATGCAGTTCATCAAGCCGGACATCGCCACCTTGTGCAACGGACAGGCCGCCTCGATGGGTTCGTTGCTGCTGACGGCTGGCACCAAGGGCATGCGTTACGCGCTGCCGAACGCCCGCGTCATGGTGCATCAGCCTTCGGGCGGGTTCCGCGGCCAGGCCAGCGACATTGAGCGTCACGCCGAGGATATCATAAAGATGAAGCGGCGCTTGAACGAGATGTACGTCAAGCACACCGGCCAGCCCTACGAGATGATCGAGCGCACGCTGGATCGCGACCACTTCATGTCGGCCGACGAGGCCCTGAAATTTGGCCTGATCGACGAGGTGCTGACCAAGCGTAAGGATCCGGACGACACTGTCGCGCTGCCGAAGCGCAGCTGAGGCGCCGTCAAACGGGCGAATTTCCCGTTCAGGTTTAAGAGGGGAGGCTGGCAAGAGAGTTGCACATCCTCCATGCCGACCGTATGACCACTTGATGACGGAGCCACGCGGATAGCCGCGACGCAACGGCAACGACTGTGGTAATTGAGCCGCTGATGGCGATACGACACGAACCGGCCATTCGAGGATGCCTTGATCAGGCGGGCTGCGGCGTGCTCAACTCGATGAGACTCACTGGCCGAGGGCCGCTTTTCGCGCCGGTCTCGGCGCGCGTTGCAGACGGGGCGTCGACGTAAGCTGCATTAGCGGCTGCAATCCATGGCCCCGGCGGCACTGGGTTCGGCCCAACGAAAGCAAGACGAGCATGGCAGACAAGAACACCCTTTACTGCTCCTTCTGCGGCAAGAGCCAGCATGAGGTGCGTAAGCTGATCGCCGGCCCGACCGTGTTCATCTGCGATGAATGCGTCGAGCTGTGCATGGACATCATCCGTGAAGAGAACAAGACCTCGCTGGTGAAGTCGCGCGACGGCGTGCCGACCCCGCACGAAATCTGCCAGGTGCTCGACGACTATGTGATCGGCCAGGTGCACGCCAAGCGCGTGCTGTCGGTGGCGGTCCACAACCACTACAAGCGCATCAATCACGCCGCCAAGAACAACGATGTCGAACTGGCGAAATCGAACATTCTGCTCGTTGGACCAACCGGTTGCGGCAAGACGCTGTTGGCTCAGACGCTGGCGCGCATCCTCGATGTGCCATTCACCATGGCCGATGCCACGACCCTTACCGAAGCAGGCTATGTCGGCGAGGACGTGGAAAACATCATCCTGAAACTGTTGCAGGCCGCCGACTACAACGTCGAGCGGGCGCAGCGCGGCATCGTCTACATCGACGAGGTCGACAAGATTTCGCGTAAGTCCGACAACCCGTCGATAACACGCGACGTGTCGGGCGAGGGCGTTCAGCAGGCCCTGCTGAAGATCATGGAGGGCACCGTCGCGTCCGTTCCGCCGCAGGGTGGCCGCAAGCACCCGCAGCAGGAGTTTTTGCAGGTCGATACGACCAACATCCTGTTCATTTGCGGCGGCGCGTTCTCGGGCCTCGAAAAGATCATTTCCGCGCGCGGCCGGTCGACTTCGATTGGATTTTCGGCGCAGGTGCGGCCCGTCGATGAGCGACGCCAGGGCGCGATCCTCAAAGAGGTCGAGCCGGAGGATCTGCTGAAGTTCGGCCTCATCCCGGAATTCATCGGCCGTCTGCCGGTGATCGCGACGCTTGAGGATCTGGATGAGCCCGCGCTCATAAAAATCCTGACCGAGCCCAAGAACGCGCTCACCAAGCAGTATCAGCGCCTCTTCGAGATGGAGGACGTGCACCTCACATTCTCGCAGGACTCGCTGGGCGCCATCGCCCGCCGCGCGATCGAACGCAAGACCGGCGCACGTGGCCTGCGGTCGATTTTGGAAAGCATTCTCCTTGAACCGATGTTTGACTTGCCAGAACTGAAGGGCGTCGAGGAAGTTGTGATCAGCCCCGAGGTGGTGGATGGCAAGGCGAAACCTTTGCGCATCTATTCGGAGCGGCAAGGTACCACTGGAACTGGCACGTAGCGCTGCCGGGTCGCGGCTTCCCAGCCTCGCCTACCCATCCGGCGAGGCTGCATTGAACGAGCGCAATGCCGCCTTATCTATAGTCGAGACTTATGCCCGCGACCGTCATCGCGATCGCGGACCTCACGTGCTGACAAGGAAAGCCAAAGATCATGGCCGACGAAAAAACCACCACCAAGAAATCTGCTGGCGGGTCCGATCTTTATCCAGTGCTGCCGCTCCGCGACATCGTCGTTTTTCCCTACATGATCGTGCCGCTGTTCGTGGGCCGTGAAAAGTCCATCAACGCGCTCGAAGAAGTGATGCACGCGGACAAGCACATCCTGCTCGCGGCGCAAAAGAACGCGAGCGACGATGATCCGTCCTCGGACGCCATCTATTCCGTTGGCACGCTTGCCTCGGTATTGCAGCTCTTGAAACTCCCGGACGGCACCGTGAAGGTGCTGGTCGAGGGCTCTGCGCGTGCGCGCATCAAACGCTTCACGAACAACGCCAACTACTATGAGGCCGAGGTCGAGCGCATCGCCGAAAGCCAAGGCGCCGAGGGCGAGATCGAGGCCATGGCCCGCTCAGCCGTGTCGCAGTTCGAGAACTATGTGAAGCTGAACAAGAAGATCAGCCCTGAAGTGCTGGTCACGGTCTCGCAGATCGAGGACTATTCCAAGCTCGCCGACACCATCGCCTCGCACCTTGCGGTCAAAATCTCCGACAAACAGGAGGTGCTCGAGAACACCGTTCTCTCCGAGCGCCTGGAGAAGGTCTATGGCCTGATGGAGAGCGAAATCTCCGTTCTGCAAGTTGAGAAGAAAATCCGCTCGCGCGTAAAGCGCCAGATGGAGAAGACGCAGCGCGAGTACTACCTCAACGAGCAGATGAAGGCGATCCAGAAGGAGCTGGGCGACGGCGACGAGCGCGACGATATCGCCGAGTTCGAGGAGAAGATCGAGAACGTCAAACTCTCCAAGGAAGCCAAGGACAAGGCCCAGGGCGAGCTGAAGAAATTACGCCAGATGAGCCCGATGTCGGCCGAAGCGACCGTGGTGCGCAACTATCTCGATTGGCTGCTCTCGATCCCGTGGGGCAAAGGCACCAAAATCAAGCGCGATCTGGTCGAGGCCGAGAAGGTTCTTGAGGAGGAGCACTATGGCCTGGAGAAGGTCAAAGAGCGCATTCTCGAATATCTCGCGGTGCAGCAGCGCACCAACAAGCTGAAGGGCCCGATCCTGTGCCTGGTCGGCCCTCCGGGCGTCGGCAAGACGTCGCTTGGCAAGTCGATCGCGAAAGCGACCGGCCGTGAGTTCGTGCGCATGTCGCTGGGCGGCGTGCGCGACGAGGCTGAGATCCGTGGCCACCGCCGCACTTACATTGGCTCGATGCCCGGCAAGGTCATTCAGTCGATGCGCAAGATCAAGAAGCCGAACCCTATGTTCCTCCTCGATGAGGTGGACAAGATGGGTCAGGATTTCCGTGGCGATCCGGCATCGGCACTGCTTGAGGTGTTGGACCCCGAGCAGAACCACACCTTCAACGACCATTATCTCGAGGTCGACTACGATCTCTCCAGCGTCATGTTCGTGACCACGGCCAACACGCTGAACATCCCGCCCGCCCTGTTGGACCGTATGGAGATCATCCGTATCGCGGGCTATACCGAACCGGAGAAGATGCAGATCGCCCGCCGGCATTTGATCCCCGCTGCGCAGTTGGCGCACGGGTTGGAGACGGCCGAGTGGAGCGTCGATGAGTCGGCGTTGCGCGAGCTCATCCAGCGCTATACGCGAGAGGCGGGCGTTCGCTCGCTGGAACGTGAGATTTCCAAGCTGGCCCGCAAGGCGGTGAAGGAGATCATGCTGAAGGGATCGGGCAGCGTGCACGTTACGCCAGCTAATCTTTCGGACTACCTGGGCGTGCCAAAATACCGGCATGGCGAGATGGAGAGCGATGATCAGGTCGGCGTCGTTACGGGCCTTGCCTGGACCGAAGTCGGCGGCGAGCTGCTGACCATCGAAGGCGTCATGATGCCGGGCAAGGGCCGCATGACAGTGACCGGCAACCTGCGCGACGTGATGAAAGAATCGATTCAGGCCGCCAACGCCTATGTGCGTTCGCGCTGCGTCGATTTCGGCATCACCCCGCCGACCTTCGAGAAGAAGGACATTCACGTGCACGTGCCGGAAGGCGCTACACCCAAGGATGGTCCCTCCGCAGGCGTCGCAATGGCAACCGCCATAGTCTCGATCCTGACCGGTATTCCGGTGCGCCGCGATGTCGCCATGACGGGCGAAATCACGCTGCGCGGCCGTGTGCTGCCGATTGGCGGACTGAAGGAAAAGCTGCTGGCCGCGCTGCGCGGTGGGCTGAAGACGGTCATCATCCCCGAGGACAACGTCAAGGATTTGGCGGACATCCCCGATGAGGTGAAGAACGGGCTCGAGATCATTCCAGCCGCTCGTGTCGACGATGTGCTCCGGGTGGCGCTGACCCGTATGCCGGTTCCGATTGTCTGGAATGAGGACGAATCTGTCGCAGCAGCCGAACTGCCCGACGAGGACGGAGCAAATCTGACGGCGCACTAGAGTCTTTGTTTGCGCTTGGCGACTCCCCTTGCGGGGAGCCGGCCGCCAAGCGCGGGGGCCTGTGGTTGATAAAATGGCTCCTGTGGGTGATCCGCAGGGGCCATTTCTGTGAAATAAGGCGGAATGTCGGGCTTTTTTGCCGTTTTTGCCACTAGCCAAAGGCCCTCCTGGAAGCTATAGGCGTAGAACGTTTCGCCTCCCTAGAGCCTTTCAGTTTTCTTTGAATCGCTTGAAGGTTCTAAGTCTTTGTTGGGTCGCGCTTCCTTTCGGAAAACTGCTTCGCACTTTTCCAGAAGCGCTCTAGAGCCGAACTCACCCCTCGAATTTTCCCCTAAGAGTTGTTGTGAAAGGTCGTGTCATGAACAAGAAAGAGCTGGTTGCGGCGATTGCTGACGAATCCGCGCTGACCAAAGAGAAGGCCGGCGAGGTGATTGACTCCTTGTTCGTCCATATCGAAAAGAGCCTCACCAAGGGCGAGGAAGTACGCATCCCGGGCTTTGGAACGTTCAAGGTCAGCCATCGGGCAGCGCGCACCGGCCTCAATCCGCAGACCAAGGCGCAGATCCAGCTGCCGGCGACGATCGTGCCACGCTTCACAGCGGCAAAGAATTTGAAGGAAGCCATCGCCCCCAAGTGAGGCGAGGCGCCGGGCTTGACCCAGCCCGCTTAGGCCGATAGCCAGGTATCCGCGCCGGGCGGCCGGCTCCCCGCAGGGGAGTCGCCCGGCGCAATAAAAAAGGGTGGTTAGCTCAGTGGTAGAGCGCTTCGTTTACACCGAAGATGTCGGGAGTTCGACCCTCTCACCGCCCACCAGTTTACCACGCTGAAGTCGCTTTCGCGACGAAAGCGGGCGCGTAGGCGGGCGTGGGACGGCGCGATGAAGTATGTCTACATTCTGCGGAGTTTGATCTCGCCCCAGACCTACTACATAGGAATAACTGACGATTCTTAGCGCGCCTCACCCCTTCTGCAGCACCGCAGCTCCCTCGCGCAGCAACAGTCGCCAGCTCAGCACCGCCGCCGCCGTCAGCAGCGCCGTCGCCAGGAAGAACGGCGCGCCGGGCAAGCCGGCAAACTTCCAGTCGCCGATGAACTGCGCAAACGTGAGCGTAAACAGTCCCGGCCCGATCAGGCCGGAGACGCCTCGCAGACTGGCGAGTGCGCCTTGCAGCTGACCCTGTTGGGTTGGGCCGACCTTCGCTGTCATCAGCGCCTGCACGGCCGGTCCCGCGGTGCCCCAGAGCGCCACGACCGGAATGCCGAGCGTCATCCACCACATATTCGGCGCAAGACCATAGATTGCAAAGCCAACCGCGCCCGCAATTAAGCCTCCGATCAGCATCCGCCCTTCGCCAAAGGCCTTTACGAGCGGCTTGATGCCGAGCACCTGCATCAGCATGCTGCAGACGCCGACCACGGCCAGGAATATGCCGACGGTGCCTGGCGATGAGCCGTAGCGATAGCCGACATAGAGCACGGTCGTACTGGGCAGCACCTCGTGGGCCAGAAAGCTCAGGAAATTGACGAAGGACAGCGGTCCTAGCCCGGGCACAGACTGGAGAAACCGCAAGGATCCCAACGGATTGGCGTTGCGAAACTTGAACGCACTGCGCTTGTCGGGACTGAGGCTCTCGGGCAGGACGAACCATCCATAGGCGAAGTTGATCAGGCTGAAGGCTGCTGCCACCCAAAACGGCACGCGCGGGCCGAACTCGCCAAGGATACCGCCAAGCGCAGGGCCCAAGATAAAGCCGATGCCAAAGGCGCCGCCGATCATGCCGAAGGCAGCGGCGCGCTTTTCTGGCGCTGTGATATCCGCGATATAGGCCGAGGCCACCGAAAAGCTCGCTGCCGTGATGCCGGAAATGACGCGGCCGACGAACAGCAGCCAGAGCGAGGGCGCGAGCGCCATCAGAATGTAGTCCAGCCCGAGACCGAGATTTGAGAGCAGCACCACGGGCCGCCGGCCATACCGATCCGACAGCGCGCCCAGTACCGGCATGAAGATGAACTGCATCAGCGCCCACACGGTGCCGAACAGTCCGTAAACGCGCGCGCCCGCAACCGTGTCGTTGCCGAGGAACGATTTCACCAACCCAGGCAGCACCGGGATGATCGCGCCCAGCGCCAACATATCGAGCGCGATAGTGATGAGAATGAAGATGACCGCCGCCTGGCGCGGTCCGGTCGGCGTGTTGGTGGTAGGTTGGTCCAAAGGGCGAAGCTTTCGGGTGGCGGGTTAGGGGCCGACTAGGTGTCAGGCACTTACGGCGCCCACGAAACTATGCGAGTTGCGACGACCTGTCAGGCGCCGTAAGTGCCTGACACCTAGTTAGCGCCGCGCGGCCAAGCGATCAAAACGGCGACCAGTTCCGTTCGGGCGTGAGCTTGAGGTAGCCGGCGTTCACACCGAGCCGCAGACCCGGTCCGGTGCGGATCGGGGCGAGAACGGTTTTGCCGTCCGACAGGAACGTAATGCCGACCCCGCCGAGCACGAAAGCCGAGCCATCGATACCCGAGACCAACTTGAACACGTCCTCTTTCGACTTCAGGTGGTAGACCAGGAAGATGGTGCGCGACTGCGATGCGCCGAGATCAGCGCCGATGCTGGGACCGCGCCAGTAGACCTGCGTGACGCTACCGTCTTTCAAGTGCAGTTGGCCGTCGCCATAGCGCACGCCGGCCAGGAATGCGCCGCCAGCCTCCTGGCCGATGATGTAGCCATTGGGCCGGCCCGCCTTTTCGAACGCAAAGGCGATGACCGATGCCAGGCCCGAGTTCACCGAGCCGAAGAAGTCGGTGCTGGTGGCTTGGATATCTTCGATACTGTAAGTGGCCTCGGGGGCGGGCGCGGCCGGAGGTACCGGCAGCTTGAAGGCCTGCAACGCCGCTTCCTGTTGGGCCGCGTATTTGGGGTCGACAGCCGTCTTGGTCGTCCAATCCTTCGCGACTGTCGTAGGCTTGGCCTTGACCGTCACGGGGCTGCTCGGTTTCGGCTTTGCCGCTGCGCCCGCTGGCGCTTCTGGCTGGTCAGCCATCGCCAGGGCGAGTTTGGACGTCAGATGCTCGGCCTTGGCCTGCATGGTGCCCAAGAGGGTGCTCGCTGCCGCACGGATTTCCGCCAACCGCGCGCAGTCAGAGCCCTTGGAGCTGTCCGACCCCAACTGGTCGATGCGCGTGAACTGCTCGAACGCGCGAGCATCGAACGCGGCTACCTCATCGTCGGAAACCAGCGCGTCGGTCTTGGCGGCAAGCTCGGCGTCGCTCCAGCCGCGCGCGGCTTGCAATTGCTTGAGCTTGGGAGACAGCGCCGACATGGTGTCGGAATTGAACGAACGCAGGCGCGCGCCCGCATCGTCCACCGCTTTGGCGATGTCGCCACTGCTGCAGGCGGCACGAGCAGACGTCGCGCAAGCCAAGCCAAGCACGGCATACACGGCTAGACTGGCAAAGACGTAGCGCATGCGCGATCCTTGAACGTTGCAGCTGTCCGGTGGCATACGCATCTGGCGAACCGACTCGCACCGCAGTCTACCGAAGGATGTCCCGATAGGCCATCCTGGCCGTTGATTGGGGCATTGCAGCGCCGAAGGGCAAGCTTATGGCCGGATTGAAAATTTTTGGCGTGACGGGCGATGCGGAGCGCGCCATTTGAGTTGGTTCGCGCTCAGCGCCGAGGAATGGACCGCGGTCCGGCTGAGCATCGCCGTGGCCAGCATCGCCATGCTTGCGAGCCTGCCGTTTGGCATCGGTATCGGGCTGTTGCTGGCGCGGGGCCGATTTCCGGGCAAAAGCCTGCTCAATGGCATCGTGCATCTACCCCTGGTTCTTCCTCCCGTCGTCACGGGTTTTGCCTTGCTGCTGCTACTCGGCCGTCGCGCGCCGCTTGGGATATTCTTTGAGCAGACCTTTGGCCTGGTGTTCGCGTTTCGCTGGACGGGCGCGGCGCTGGCGGCAGGCATCATGGGCTTCCCGCTGATGGTGCGCGCCATCCGGCTCTCGATCGAAGCCGTCGACCGGCGATTGGAGCAGGCCGCTGGCACGCTCGGCGCCTCACCACTTTGGGTGCTCGCGACGGTAACGCTACCGCTGGCGGCGCCCGGCATTGTCGCGGGCATGCTGCTGTCCTTCGCCAAGGCCATGGGGGAGTTCGGCGCCACCATCACGTTCGTGGCGAACATTCCCGGCGAAACGCAAACCCTGCCGACAGCCATTTCAACCTACATCCAGGTGCCCGGTGGCGATTTCCAGGCGTTGCGCCTGTCAGCCATTGCCGTGGCCATCTCGCTCGCCGCGCTGATGATCTCCGAGTGGCTAGCTGAGCGGGCGAGCGCCCGCGTGCGCCAGGGGTGACGACTGGCCATTGTGTGTTCCCTATGCGAGATTGCACTCATGATCACCAGCAGCACCGAAGACCCCGGAACGCAGCGCGCCCTGAAAGCCAATCTGATCGCCTCCGAGGTGGATGGCGGACGCATCGCCGAGAACATCGTCATGTTTGCGCGCCTGCTGCGCTCGGCGGGATTGCCGGTCGGGCCGCAAAAAGTTGTGCTCGCCGCCCAGGCGGTCATGGCCGCCGGGCTGGACAGCCAGAAGACGCTCTATTGGACCCTGCACGCCATCTTCGTGAACAAACGCAGCGAGCGCGAGATCTTCAACCAGGCCTTTGTCATGTTCTGGCGCGATCCCGGCTTCATCGAGCAGATGATGAGCCTGATGGTGCCCAGCATGAAGAGTGCACCTGCCCCCGACGACAAGTCCATGTCGCGCCGGTTAGCGGAGAGCTTGTTCAAGAGCAACGCGAACAACGCTCCGCACGCCGAGGATCTGGTCGAAGTCGACGCTGCCGAGACCTTCAGCCAAGACGAGATCCTGCGCGCCAAGGATTTCGACCAGATGAGCGCCGAGGAGTTGGCGCGGGCCAAACGCTCAATCGAGCGGCTGCGCATGCCGTTCGAGGAGATCCGCACCCGCCGCTTGACGCCGGCGCCGCGCGGCGAAAAGCTCGACATCCGCAAAATGCTGCGCGAAAACGCCTCCAAAGGCGGGGATCATTTGCTTCCGGCCTATCGCTCGCGGGCCTGGAAGCGCCCGCCGATCGTCGTCCTCTGCGACATCTCCGGCTCCATGGACACTTACGCGCGGGTGTTCCTGCATTTCCTCTATTCGCTGACCAATGATCGTGACCGCGTGCATTCCTTCCTGTTCGGCACCCGCCTAACCAACATCACGCGCCAGCTGAAATACCGCGATCCGGACGTGGCGATCTCCCGCGTTACCAACGACGTCAAGGACTGGTCGGGCGGTACACGCATTGGACATTCGCTGGCCGAGTTCAACCGCAAATGGGCGCGCCGGGTGCTGGGGCAGAACGCGCTGGTTCTGCTGTTCACGGATGGTCTTGACCGCGAAGGCGGCGAGGGCATCGCCGCCGAGGCCCGCCGGCTGGCGGGGAGTTGCCGCCGGCTGATCTGGCTCAACCCGCTCCTGCGCTATGATCGCTATGCACCGATCGCGTCGGGCGCACGCGTACTCGCCGATTACGCCAGCGAAATGCGCTCATGCCATAGCGTCAACAGCCTGGAAGATTTGGCGCGAGCGCTGAGCAAAGACGTCAAGCGCGCCACGCCCCAAAAGACGCCTGCAGAAGAAGAAAGGATCTCGCCATGAGCGCCGCCGATGCCACACTGTTGCCGCGCGCCCTCGACTGGATGGCCAAGGGCCGCAAGGTGGCGCTCGCCACCGTGATCGAAACCTGGGGCTCGGCGCCCCAACCGGTAGGCAGCCAGCTGCTGATCGATGCCGACGGCAATTTCGAAGGATCGGTCTCGGGCGGCTGTGTCGAGGGCGCCGTCATCACCGAGGCGCAAGAGGTGATCGCGTCCGGCAAGCCGGTGACGCTGGCTTTCGGTGTCGCCGACGAGACGGCCTGGAAAGTGGGCTTGGCCTGTGGCGGCAAAATCCGCGTCTTTGTCGAACCCGTGGTGGCCTGAACCGATGCTACAACCTCACCTTGAACAACTGAATGCCGACATCGCCGCCCGGCGGCAAGTGGCGCTGATGACCACGCTTTCGACCGGCGCACAACAGGTGGCGCATCCGGGCGACGCGGTGGCCGCTGAGCTTGCCGGACCGTTGGCCGAAGCGTTCCTGAAGGACAAATCGCAGATCGTCCAGAGCGCGGCGGGCGAAGTGTTCATCAACATCTTCAATCCGGCGCTGCGCATTATCATCGTCGGCGCTGTGCACATTTCTCAAGCCCTGATCCCGATGGCTAAGCAGGCCGGCTATGACGTTACGGTCATTGATCCGCGCACAGCCTTTGCCTCGGGCGAGCGTTTCGCAGGCGTTGCGCTCGATGCGCGCTGGCCCGACGAGGCGCTGCCGGGGTTGGCCCTGGACCGCCGCACCGCCTTCATCGCGCTGACGCATGACCCCAAGATCGACGACCCGGCGCTAACTATCGCGCTGGCCTCCGATTGTTTCTACATCGGGGCACTTGGTTCAACCCGCACGCACGCTAAGCGCCGCGAACGGCTCACGGCGGCGGGCCACCTGACAGCTCCCCAGCTTGACCGCATCCGCGCGCCCATCGGCCTCGACATCGGCGCCATCGGAGCGCCCGAAATAGCCGTCTCGATCCTGGCCGAAGTGACTGGCCACTTGCGCGGCAAGGCGCAGATCCGTTCATGAAATTCCACACCGTTCCTGTCAGCGAGGCCGAGGGCGCAATCCTCGCCCACTCCCTCGTGTTGCAGGAGGTGAGTTTCAAAAAGGGCCGCAAACTCACAGCTTTGGACATCGCCGCACTGACGCGCCAAGACGTCCGCAGTGTTATGGTGGCGCGGCTGGAACCCGGCGACGTACCGGAGGACATGGCGGCCGGACGGATCGCGCGAGCACTGGCCGGTGAACATGTGACAACAGCCGAGCCTTTCACAGGCCGCGCTAACCTCTATGCGGCGAGGGCTGGCCTGGCGACGCTCGCCCCGGAGGCTGTCATGGCCGTGAACAGCATCGACGAGGGTCTGACGCTTGCGACCGTGCCGCCGTTCGAGCGGGTCGCGGCTCGGCAGATGCTGGCGACGGTGAAGGTGATCCCGTTTGCCTTGCCGGAGCGAGTGGTCGCCGAGGCCGAGGCGCTGGCGCGGACCGCGGGCGCCCAAATTGCGGTTGCGCCGTTCCGCGCCGCCACGGCGGGTCTGATCCTGACCCGGCTGTCAGGCACCAAGCCGGCGGTGCTGGAAAAGCGCCGGCAATCGGTCGAGGCACGACTGAACTCGGCCAGCAGCAGTCTAGGGCCAGTCGAGGTCTGCGAACATGCCATCGACGAGTTGAGCGCTGCCATTGCCGCCATGAGCCTGACTGGCGCCGACCCCATCCTGGTGTTTGGCGCCTCCGCCATCGTCGACCGCGGCGACGTCATCCCAGCCGCGGTTGCTGCGGCAGGCGGCGAGGTCATCCATGTCGGCATGCCGGTCGATCCAGGCAATCTTCTGATGCTGGGACGCATCGGGAGCGTCGATGTGATCGGTGTGCCGAGCTGCGCAGCCTCACCGAAAACCAACGGCTTCGATTGGGTGTTACAGCGCCGTCTGGCGGGTCTCCCCGTCGGCCGCAAGGAGATTATCGCGATGGCGCCGGGAGGTCTGCTGAAAGAGATCGTCACGCGCCCGCAGCCGCGCGAGGGCTCCGCTTCAGCAGACGATCGCAGCGAGCCACGCATCGGCGTCATCGTTCTGGCGGCAGGGCGGTCGACCCGCATGGGGCCGCACAACAAGCTGACCGAGGATGTTGGCGGCGAACCCATGGTGCGGCGGGTGGTCAAGGCAGCGCTGGCCAGCCGGGCTCGGCCGGTGGTGGTTGTGACGGGTCATCAGCAGGCGGAGGTTTCAGCCGCTCTGGCCGGCCTTAATTTAGCGTTCACGCACAATCGGCACTTCGCCGAGGGATTGGCGAGTTCGCTGATCGCCGGAGTCACGGCGCTGCCCAAGGGAATCGATGGCGCCATGGTGGCGCTCGGCGACATGCCGGGAGTGCAACCCGCCCATTTTGACAAACTGATTTCGGCCTTCGCGCCCCAGGACGGCCGTGCCATCTGCATTGCGACGCACGGCGGCAAGCGGGGTAACCCGGTGCTACTGGCGGCAAGCCTGTTCCAGGAGTTGCTGGCCCTCACCGGCGACAGCGGCGCACGCCAGATCCTGGGAAGCCATCAGGAGCTGGTGGCCGAAGTGGAGATGGGGAGCGAGGCGGTGCTGGTGGATGTGGATACGCCGGAAGCGTTGGAGCGCGTCAGGCAGCTATCCCCAAATCGCTAATCCCTGTTTCCTTCGACCCACTCCGGCGCCATCCCGACGGGGTCGTCAACCCGGCGCGATTTGCCGTCGAAGAAGGACCCGGGCTCAAGTTGCAGGTGCTGGTGATAGATTTCGCCCTCAACCGAGCAGCCCGGCTTAAGGACCAGCACGTTGGCGTAGATCTCAGCCTCGCTCACGGATCCATAGATAGTGACGGTCTGAGCGACAATGCGGCCGCGGACTTGGGCCTGGCGCGTAACGTCGAGCGCCACGCATCGAATTTCGCCATCGACGGTACCTTCCAGGCGCACCTTTGCATCGATGTAGATAGATCCGACCACATCGACTTCAGGCGTAAGCACGATCAAGCGATCAACGCCAGCCGGACCGCCCCGCTCGACGGCGTCAGCGTCAGAATCAGAATAGGGGGGAGTGCCAGCCTCACTCATGGTGGCAACCGTGTTGACGCGCTTACCCCGCATGTGATCGGTCCGTATTCCCTGCGCTCAGTTCGTCGCGGCGGATTTGGCAGGGCACATGTCGCCAAGCATGGCCGACAAGCCGGGGACGGCAGCAACGGCGACCGATACTGGCTTGGCGTCTGGCATTCCGCTGCCGCCGGGCGTACCGGTGTGCAGGCTCAGCCGCATCTGGCCGTTGCTGGCAAGCAAGCACCATGATGTGGCCGGCCCCACGGCTTCGAGCGGCGCAAACGGATTGACGACCGCGTCGTTCACCGCCTTCACATCCTTCCCCGGCCCCAACGTCAAGGTTCCAACAATACCTCGGCTGGGGAGCGCTTCACTGCCGTGCCGCAGGGACAATCGAAGGGCAATCCTTGGTTCACGCTCCGGTCGGCTGACTTCGACGTCCACGGTGATTTCGCGGCCTTCATGAAACATCGGCACCGCCAGCGCCTTGCCGGCGGTGACTGCCATCGGTGTGGCCCCGATCGCGTCGACCAACCGCAGCAGGACGTCGCCACCCACTTCATCCGTCACCAGTTGCGTGGCACTGAGTTCGGCCGACGTCATCCAGTGGATCGAGGTGTGCGGCGTCGCCTCCATCAGCGGAATCAGGGCCGGCGCTATGCCCATGCGCGCTAGGTAGGATTCGATCGGCTTGTAGGTGCGGTCATCGACATTCACTTCGAATGTCTTGCCCGGCAGCCGCTTCTCCTTGATCAGCGTCTTGCGCGTGCGTATCCCGCCGTCGGGCTTTTGCAGGGTGGTGACGCGATAAGTGCGCTGAATGCGGATCTGCGTCTGATAGACGATGATCTGATGCACACCAACATGTGACGCCAGCGAAGAGAGTCGCTTCACTCCCGCCGCCAGCACCAGAGTGCATGCCGAGGCGCAATAGGCATTGTACGAATTTGGCCGTCCGCGTGGCAGCGATCTGTTGGAGTTCGCGCACTCCGTGGCCTTGCCGGTGCAAGGTTCGAATTCGGTGCGCGTCACTGAAACGTCCATCTTGCGGTCCCGCAACATGGCGCCGACCGCGATCGCGGCCTCGATGGAGCCGCCGCCGGAATTTATGAAAAGCGGGAGCCTGCGTTTGCCGACGTCGGCCAATACCTTGCGGAAGGTTGCCGGGGTGGTATCGACGATATCGCCTTCGGCCGAGATCCACTCTGCGCAATCGGGCTCACAGCCAGGCTGTGCGTTGCGCACCACCCGAACCTGCATAGGCTCCATGCCCTTGAAGACCGAGGGGACTTCCTTCCGGCCCTTGGCCAGTGTGTCGGCGGACGTGCAAACCGCAGCCAGTGCTGCCACTGCCAGCAGCAACAGGCCGAACTTGATTGTCACCCGTCCGAGCAGTTGAAGGGACATGCACCGATTCTTTCGCGTCGCCACGGTGCCCATACTGAGTGTTCAACTTGGCGAGCGCAAGGCTTGGCGTGCACTCGATGTTGGCAAATCCCCACCCGTTACGCTGCCGAGCGAACCATACAGCGCCCGGGCTCGGGTCTCGAACGCTTCCGCAAACTTGCGGAACGCCCGGTCGAACATGCTGCCGAGCAGGATTTGCAGGGCAATCGAGCGGAATTCATAGTCGATCGAGAATTCGACGTCGCACCCCGTACGCGAGGGACGGAACTGCCAGCTGTTCTCAAGCTTTCGAAACGGCCCATCGAGGTGGCTGACGTCAATCCTGTGGATACGCCGGTCGACGACGATGCGGCTGGTAAAACTCTCCTGGATCGGTCCATAGCCGACTCCCATACGCGCCACGATCGTCTCGATGCCATTGCTCGCAGTATTTCGGGACAGCACCTTCAAGCTCTCGCACAGCGGCAGGAACTGCGGATATTTGTCGACATCGGCCACCAGATCCAACATGGCTTGCGGGCCATAGGGCACGGGGCGCTTGGTCTGAAACGACGGCATGGCGGCGCGGTCTTTCTCGTCAATCGGGCTCGTCAAATCAGGCTCGTCAAATCGGGCTCGTCAAATCGGGCTCGTCAAATCGGATGACCCAGAGTCTAGGTCCGAACCGCCCCCGGCAGCGCCGTGGCAGCCTGTCGCGCGGCCTTCAGCCGGGCGAAATCCTCGCCGGCATGGTGCGAGGAACGGGTGAGCGGGCTTGAGGATACCAATAGGAACCCCTTAGCCATGGCAATCGATGCGAAACTCGCGAACTCTTCAGGTGGGACGAAGCGGTCAATGGCTGCGTGTTTGCGCGAGGGTTGCAGATACTGGCCGATGGTCAGGAAATCGACATCGGCAGTGCGCAGATCGTCCATCAGTTGCAGTATCTCGGGGCGCTTCTCGCCGAGCCCGACCATGATCCCGGACTTTGTGAACATCGTGCGGTCCAGTTCCTTGACGCGCTGCAGGAGCCGCAGGGAATGGAAGTAACGCGCGCCCGGCCGTATGGTGAGGTAGAGCGAGGGCACGGTTTCCAGGTTGTGGTTGAAGACATCGGGGCGCGCCTCCACAACCAACTCCAGAGCGCCATTTTTGCGCAGGAAGTCGGGGGTCAGGACTTCAATCGTGGTCTTGGGGCAGGCGGCGCGGATGGCACGAATGACGGCGGCAAAATGCGCCGCTCCGCCGTCGGCGAGATCGTCGCGATCGACCGATGTGATGACGACATGCTCTAGCCCCAGCTTTGCCACGGCATCGCCGACTCGGCGCGGCTCGTCGGCGTCGAGGGGCAGAGGCAGACCGGTGCGCACGTTGCAAAAGGCACAGGCGCGCGTGCAGGTTTCCCCCATGATCATCATGGTGGCGTGACGCTTCTGCCAACACTCGCCAATGTTCGGGCAACCAGCCTCCTCGCACACGGTGGTCAGGCCATGTTCGCGAACAATCGCGCGCGTCTCCAGATACCCTGGGCCGCCCGGCGCCTTTACACGCAACCAGTCAGGCTTTTTCAGCAAAGGCGCGTCGGGCCGATGCGCCTTCTCGGGGTGGCGAGGCCGGGTATCAATGATGGTGGTCATGAGACGATATTAGCACCGAACCTTGTTGCTTCATACGGCTGCGCGCGGCCGCAATCGATCGTTCAGCATGCGTAGCAGCGCGCCGAACCCGCATATGGCGGCAAGCGCCAATACGACTGGACCAGCCCAGGGAATGAGGCCGGCCAGCCCCAAAACTATCAGGCCCACCAGGAGATGCAGCGCGCGCAAGCCTGCGGAACGCGGCTCTCCTAACCGGTTGAAGAACCACTCGCCAAGACCAAGACCAGCGCACGCATAGCCGAGCAACAGGAACAGCGGCAGCGCCAGCACCGCCAGAGCTCCAATCGGCGCGCCAATGATCGTCAAACTGAGAAGAACGACGGCGATGGGCAGGCCAATGATGGCGGCCAGCCCCCAACCGCCACTAGCGGCCGGACTGTCGATCAACTCGTCGATTGTGCCTTCGACACCGCCGCGCCCCAACCACAGGAACACCAATCCCGCCATCAGGCTACTGCCGAGCAGATAGAGACCTGGCAGAAGACCGGCCATGATCCCATTGGATGCCTCAAAGCGGTCCATGCTGAACCGAGGCAAAGAATGCCTGTTAATCCTGCCGAGGACCTTGGCGCCCTTGTCGATAACGGGATCGGCGACGGTGTAGATCTCAACATCGGAGTCTATGCGCGCACCGTCGGCGAAATGAACGCGGGTCGCTTCGATGTGCAATGGCCCCTTCACCGCTCCGGAAATCTCGACGCTGGTGGCTTCAATGGCGACTGGCCCGGCGGCCTCGCCGGCAAACGAAACATCGGCGCCGCGCAGCGAGGTCTCGCCACCTATGTGGCTGTCGTTGCTGACAACCACCCGCGATCCCATCGCGGTGACCGCACCTTGCACGCTAGAACCGATCACGATCTGGCTGCCATAGACGTTGAGATCGCCGAGAATCTTGCCGCCAACTCCGGCATTGGCGCCAGCGACATAGACGTTGTCCGACACCTCGGCATCCAGCACCACATTGGCGCCCAACAGCACGATGCGACCGCTCGATCGGCCCTTGACCTTGACATCGGCTCCGGCAGCGATCACGCCCGGCAGGTTGGCGTCATCGATGTCCACGCGCGCGCCAATTCGGCGCAGATCAGCCGCCCCGGCCACGACGGCAGAACACAACGCCATCAGGCCCAAAGCCGATGCAAAAAGTCGAACACGTCCCTTCCCAGACATCAGCCCATACTTTCGCTTGCGCGCCGTCCCGGCAACGCCTCAGCCGCCGTTACATATGCAGTACCCGCCCATAGGCGTCGAGTACGGATTCGTGCATCATTTCCGATAACGTCGGATGCGGGAACACCGTCGCCATCAACTCGGCCTCCGTGCTTTCGAGGGTACGCGCAATGGCATAGCCTTGGATCAGCTCGGTAACCTCCGCGCCGACCATGTGCGCGCCGAGCAGTTCCCCCGTCCGGGCATCGAACACCGTCTTAACCATGCCTTCCGTTTCACCGAGCGCAAGTGCCTTGCCGTTACCCTGGAACGGAAAGCGGCCGACCTTAACCTCGTGTCCCTTGGCTTTGGCGGCAGCCTCTGTAAGTCCAACCGAGGCGACCTGCGGCTGGCAATAGGTGCAGCCGGGAATATTGCGCGGATCGAGTGGGTGGACGCCAGCAAACCCGGCGATCTTCTCGACGCACAGCACCCCTTCGTGACTGGCCTTGTGGGCAAGCCATGGCGGGCCGGCGACGTCGCCGATGGCATAGAGTCCAGCGACGCCAGTGCGGCACCATTCGTCGATGATGATATGTCCTCGATCGATCTTGGCGCCAACCGCCTCCAGGCCGAGATCTTCGACGTTGCCGGTGATGCCGATGGCGAGAATGACGCGCTCGACCGTCAGATCCTCGGTCTTGCCGTCCTTGGTCTTCAAGGTCGCGGTGACGTGTCCTGCGCCCTTTTTCAAAGCCGTCAGCGACGTTCCGGTTCGGATCTTCATGCCTTGTTTTTCAAACGACTTGCGCGCGAACGCGGAGATTTCTTCGTCCTCGACCGGCAGGACGCGGTCCATGATCTCGACCACGGTCACGTCGGCGCCCATGGTGCGGTAGAAACTGGCGAACTCAATGCCGATGGCGCCCGAACCGATCACCAGCAGCGATTTCGGCATGACTTTGGGGATCATCGCCTCTTTGTACGTCCAGACCAGTTCTCCGTCCGGTTCCAGGCCGGGCAATGTCTTGGCGCGGGCACCGGTGGCAACGATGATGTGCTTGGCCGAGATATCGGGCAACGCCGTTCCGTCCTTGCCGGTTATGGCAATGCGTCCAGCGCCTTTCAATTTGGCCGAGCCATCAATAACGGCGATTTTGTTCTTCTTCATCAGGTAGCCGACGCCGCTGGTGAGGCGGGCGGCGACTTTGCGGGAACGCTCCACGATCTTGGCGAGGTCGAAACTTACGCCCTCGGCTTTCAGCCCGAAGTCAGCAGCGTGGGCGAATAGATTGTAGACCTCCGACGTCCGCAGCAGAGCCTTAGTCGGGATGCAGCCCCAGTTGAGACAGATGCCGCCCAGATGCTCGCGTTCGATGACCACGGCGCGCATGCCCAGTTGGGCCGCCCGGATGGCCGCCACGTAGCCGCCGGGGCCAGCACCGATGACAGCAATATCGTAGTCCGAAGCGGACATGACGTGAACTCCCGACGGCAGCTGGCTGGACAATGGCCGCATTGATGCGGGTCGGCGGCCAAGTGACGGGCTATGTTGCACAAACGCAAAGCCCGGCCAAGAGCCGGGCTTGCAAAAATTTAGAACGCTCGGCCCACCCGGGCCGGATCAATGGCCCGGTGGAAGCTGACAATCGTTGCCCAGATATTGTTCCAACAGATAGTTGTAGCGATCGATCCGAGCGCTGGTGTCTGACGACACATGCTGCCCAGCCTGCTTAGCCTGGATCTGACCAGGCACGCCTATGCCGTCCAGTTTGCGCAACTCGCCACGTACCGATTGGCAATCACCGCCACCAGCAAACCCCACCGGCACGCGCCCGCTGCTGCCGCTCGACGCGCAACCGGCCAATGACAGCGCTATCGCGGCCAAAAATGCCAAACCAAGCCCATGCTTGCCAAGCCGGAGCACTGTCGCCTCCATCATTGTCTCAACCTTGACGCTAAAAAGCATGCGCACACCGCAAATTCAACGCGGGGCTTGGCTGTTCGTTCGCATGCCTGTGCAACTGTGGCAAAACTGCTGCATTTTCCTGCACCTGACGAGGGGCGCTAGACCAGCATGCGAACCGGGTCCTCGATGTAGGACTTGAAGGCGTTGAGAAGCGTCGCCCCGAGCGCGCCGTCCACCACGCGATGATCGCACGACAGAGTGCAACTCATCATGGTCGCCACTTCCAGCTTGCCGCCGACCACGATGGCCCGCTCCTCGCCGGCGCCTATAGCGAGAATGGTGGCATGCGGCGGATTGATTACCGCGTCGAAACTCTTGATGCCGAACATGCCGAGATTGGAGATCGAGGTCGTGCCGCCCTGATACTCATGCGGCGCGAGCTTGCGGGAGCGGGCGCGCGCGGCCAGATCCTTCATCTCGTTCGAGAGTTCCGAGAGCGTCTTGAGATCGGCGTGACGCAGCACCGGCGTGAAAAGCCCGCCGTCCACCGACACCGCCACGCCAACATCGATGCGCTTGTGGCGTAGCATGCCGGCGGTCGTCCAAGTTGCATTGGCTGCGGGCACATCGCGCAACGCCAGCGCCAACGCCTTGATGATGAAATCGTTCACCGAAAGTTTGTAGGCCGCCGGGCCATCCTTAGGCGAACGCGCGTTCAACCTCTCACGCGCGGACAGCAGCTGATCCAACCGGCAGTCCACGTTCAGGTAGAAGTGCGGGATCGTGACTTTGCTCTCGACCAGCCGCTTGGCGATGATCTTGCGCATGTTGTCGTGCGGCAGGATCTCGTAAGTACCCTTCTCGTAGAGCGCGA